>JAGMEL010000228.1 GCA_023128195.1 Caldifarciminota bacterium
CGCAATCTTTTGTTTTGGAATAATACCATATGTTGCCAAAACTTTTTTATTTAATGGGCCAGAAACTTTCCGTTTTACAAATTTCCCTTTGAGAGTTTTTGTTACAACATATGCAGTTCCTGTACCGCCATCTGCCAAAGGGACTTCTGTAATTTGGAATTTTTTATTTGCCTTTTTTAATCCAATTCTAATATGTCTTGCGACTTCTAAAGAGTTGAGTGATTCTTTAAAACCACTGGGTGCAACAAGTATTTTCATAGTGTTCATAAATACGCACCCCTTCAATTCATTCAGGACAGGCATAAATAGTGCAACTACATTTGGAGAATAGCTTGAACATCATTTATAGATTTCAGAGTTTACTATATTAGGTGGTCTGGTTTTATTTACAAGTACTGCGATAACATTTTCAGCTACGATTAATGCCATTTTTGTCCTTGTCTCAATTGATGCTGAGCCAATATGCGGCACAAGTATTGTATTGGGTATTGTGATAAGCTCTTTTTCTACATCTGGCTCTCTTTCAAAAACATCCAATGCACAACCGGCAATCTTTCTCTCTTTTAATGCCTCAACCAGTGCCTTTTCATCAACAATCGGACCTCTTGCTGCGTTAATTAAATATGCAGTCTTTTTCATCAGAGAAAATTCTTTTTCAGAAATTAAATGATGGGTTGATTCTACAAGTGGTGTATGAATAGTAATAAAATCTGATTCCTTTAATAAATCGCCAAAATTTTTATATTCAGTATTATATTCTTTTTCAATATCATGAGATAATCTTACTGGCTCATGATAAATTATTTTCATATGAAAACCTTTTGCACGCTGTGCTACTGCTCGTCCTATCCTGCCAAATCCTATTATACCCAATGTTTTATTATAAACATCATTACCTAAAAAAAGCATTGGTGCCCAGCCTTTGAACTTACCTCCTCTTAAAAATCTATCTGCCTCTACAATTTTCCGTGCAGTAGAAAGGATTAAAGCAAACACCAGATCTGCAGTGGTTTCTGTTAGAACGCCAGGTGTATTAGTTACTGGTATGTTCCTTTTTGTTGTTTCTTCAACATCTATATTATTAAAACCAACTGCATAATTCGCAATTATTTTCAGGTTTTCCCCTGCATCTATAATTTCAGTATCGATCTTATCAGTTAATAAACAAATCAAACCATCCTTATCCTTTATCTTATCTATTATTTTTTCCTTTGGCATAATCTTATCTTCAGGGTTAATCTCTAATTCAACATGTTTTTCCAAAAGGTCTATGCCATCTTGTGGCAATAAACGGGTTAACAATACTTTAGGTTTTTCAGCCATATTATATTTAACCTATATTTCAGTAAAATTCAAGAGAATATTGACACGAAAAAAGATGGATGATAGGTTTGGGACTAGATGCAGGAATGATATATGAAACGGTGAATGGGAGAAACGGTGAAACGGTGATTTAATATTTAGGTTTTAGAATTCACCCGCGCCCCTCAAAGAGGAGCGGGGTTCATTTGACATTTATCATTTGTCATTTGAAATTTCTCTCCCTTTTTCCCATCTTCCCAACTTCTTAACTTCAAAACTTCTTTTTTCTCCATGTCACCTTGTCCTTTTCAAATCCCTCCTGATCTTCTGATTCTCTGATATCCTGATCTCCTGACTCTCACCTTTTCACCTTCTCAATCCATGCTTTTGCACCAATCTTTTTGAATATTATCATCGCTTTGGTAAAAGATTTCTTTGCCTCAGTTTTATCACCAGCTTCTTTAAACATTAAACCCTGATAATAATAACCCGTAGCAAGATTGAACCTGAATTTTAACTGCTTTAAGATTGATATTGATTCTTTAAAAGAGACCTCAGCTTTAGCCCATTCCTTCTCCTTTGTATAAAGCTGACCAAAAAGACCTAAGGTTTCACCCTTTATTTCTTTAGAATGAATTTCATCAGCAAGAGACAATGCTTGTTTTAATTCCCTCCTTACCTCAACAAGTTTATTCTTTTCTAAATTTATTGAGGCAAAACCAAGATGGATTTTAGCAAGAAGCGGTTTCGATTTGATTTCTTGGGCAATCGAATAAGCCTCTTTGCAACATCTTTGTGCATTTGTAAAATCCCCTGTCTCAAGAAATAGACTACTCATACTTGCGAGGTTTGCTGCCTCTGTTAGGAGATCGCCAATCTCCTTACCTATTTTCAATGAATTCTCATAACACTTCAGTGCATTTGAATATTCACCGAGATAAAAATAACTTACGCCGGCATTATTGAAATTTGCTGCCTTAACTTTGCGATCGCCAATATCTTCTACTATTTTTGATGAATTATGATAAAATTCCAATGCCTTAGAATAATCACCAAAGATATTATAAATAAGTCCGATATTAGTAAGGTTTGCAGCTTCACCTCTTCGATCACCAATCTCTCTTCTTATTTTTAGTGAATGTTGATGAAATTCCAGCGCCCTGGAGAATTTCCCCAAATCACTATAAGCAACGCCGATATTATTAAGAACTGTCGCCATTCTTATACGATCACCAATCTCTTCGAATATTATCAACGAACTCTGGAAAAACTCTAATGCCTTGGAATATTCACCAAGACCATTATTAATAATACCGATATTATTGAGGCTCGCCGCTTCACCCTTACGATCACCAATCTCTTTTCTTATTTTTAGTGAATGTTGATGAAATTCTAGCGCCTTGGAATAATCACCTTGATACATATGGACATTGGCGATATTGTTAAGACTTAACGCCTCACCTTTTTTATCATTCAGTTCTTCATAAATCTCAAGTGCTGTTTCCGCCTTTTTTGTAACTTCATCATACTGTGCCGTATCAAGGTATACCTTGCACAATCTCATAAGGCAGTCTGTTTCCTCTTCTTTGTTGCATATTTCCTTAGCCTTTTTGATCGCTTGCTCTAAATCTATCACTGCATTCTCATTCTCTCCAATCAAATTCAACACTCCAGCCCGATTCTTCAAACATTCAATCTCTTTTACCTCTTTATTTTCTACTGATTTATCTAAGCTCTTAATTACCCGAGTATAAAACCTTATGGCATCCTGGTTTGCATAAACATCTTTTGCTCTATCTGCAGCTATCATACTGTATTCTATTATCCTCTTTTTATCCCCACTTAAATAAAAATGATGTGATAACTCTTCAACTATCTCTTCAATACGATTTTTATACGAACTCAACAACCTTTCACCAACTGCCTGATGATAACGCCTCAGTTTACTTCTGTTTATCTTATGGTAGATTACCTCTCTAATCATATCCTCGGAAAAACAATATTGCTCTCCTTCACTCTCTTTTAATAACTTCATTCCTAATATCTCATCTATTAAATCAAAAAGATGACCTTCATTCATCTTAGTTACATCCTGCAAAAAAGTAAAATCAAACTCTCTGCCAATCGACTGCCGCATATTCTAATAAATCACATGCCTCTTTATTCATCATACCCAATTTCCGATCAATCACACCCTCAACTGAATAAGGAATCACAACTTTCTTACCTTTATCAAATACACATTTATCTTTATCCCAGATGAATGCACCATTTGTGTCTAAGGATTTCATTAATTCTTCGATGAAAAAGGGATTACCACCAGTTTCCTTGTATATATACTCAGTAAGTTCAGAAGATGGAATACCATCTATCATCAATGACAACATACGCGCAACATCTGCCGTTTTCAGGGGTTCAATATCTGTTTTTTTATATAGACCCTCACGCGCCATCAATTGCAATACATTTTGAAAAGAACTATGCTTTGCTTCCTCAACACGGTAGACAAAAAAGAAAAAAACAGGATTATTCTTTAAAGTTCTTACCAGATAGTGAAAAAGCTCCAAAGAACTATCATCTGCCCAATGAATATTATCTAAACATACAAACAGAGGTGCTTTTGAAGCTTGCAATGCCAAAAACCTCCGCACCCCCTCGAAAAGTCGAAACTTATCAACTATAAAAATATGTTCATCTGTCTCTTTTGATTTATCAGATAATTCAGGAACTATTTTTGAAAGTTCAATTTGATAAGCCTGAGATATATCCTTGATACTCTCTACACCATGTTCCTTTATCACACAACGAATAATCTCTCGGAATGGATAATACGGAATCGACTTTGTCGTAGCTGATAAATTACTATTCAAAAACTGGACATCTTGAAAATCAGTATCTCTTATAATCTCCTGTATTAATCTCGTCTTACCAACACCAACCTCACCACTAACACATACTGCATCACCACTACCACTAAATACTGGGTTAATAAATTCCTTAATCCTCGTTATCTCTTCATCCCGTCCAATAATCTCCTTTATCGGAATATTTAATCCCCTTTTCTCTTTTTCAAAAACACCGACTCGATCCCTGCCATGCCTCTTGGCACTGTACAAATTTCTATCCGCAATCTCAAAAAGCCCGGTCCAATCTCGTGCATTCAGAGGACATGAAGCAATGCCAATACTCATGGTTAATCTTAATTGGGCAAACTCTTTAATTCGACACCGCTCTACAAAACGACGGGAAATCATTTTCGCCTGTTCATAATTAGCATTGGGCAAAATACAGACAAATTCATCACCACCATAACGAAATACTGTATCATCTGCTCTTAATAAGGAATTAAGAAATATACCAAACTCTCTAAGCACGACATCACCACGCCGATGCCCATAGGTATCATTTACATTCTTAAAATGATCTAAATCAATTAATACTATTGATAAAGGTATACCCGTCTCCTGAGTTTCTTCAATCTTCCTGGGTGCTCTTATATAAAGATAACGCCGATTATAAAGGCCCGTCAAATCATCAATAAATTCTTTACCTATTTTATTCATTTATATATATCATACCGGTGATTTTTAATTTGGATTCTGGGTTTTGGGGTTCATTTGATATTTATCATTTGTCATTTGAAATTTCTCTCCCTTTTTCCCATCTTCCCAACTTCTTAACTTCAAAACTTCTTTTTTCTCCATGTCACCTTGTCTCCCAGTCCCCGTGTCAACTTCTTTATCCATGCTTTTGCACCAATTTTCTTAAATATTTTCAGTGCGTTGGTAAAAGATTTTTTTGCCTTAATTTTGTCACCAGATTCCATAAACATTAAACCTTGATAATAATA
>JAGMEL010000229.1 GCA_023128195.1 Caldifarciminota bacterium
TTAAATTATTATTTAATCGAGAAAAGAAAACGGGCAAGCGTCGCACAGCCTGATAGTGCACTGGATTGCTAATCTATTGTCCATCGGACTCGTGGGCCATTTGCGTTTTGCTTTCATCAAAAATATTCAAGAGCCAGTGGTCTAGTGGTTATGACGCCGTAGTGGTTATGACTACATTGATTTATCCTTAATAAGAATTTTTTTGATTTTTATTATAGAAATAATGCAAATTACACTTATAAAAAGAACTAACTCATACCCTAGAATTTGCCTTGTTGTATCATCGTCGTCATCGTCATCAGATGGAGGTGGAGGAGGTTCTTCAATTTCATTTTGGGGTGGGCCCACCGGATCGTTAAGGGTCGCGTTGTATCTAAAAATATAGAGTGTTGTCCAAGATGCATTATTACCAACATCATCTTCTGTTCGTACTCTTAAATAATAAGCCCCAGTCTCGACCGCAGGAGGATCATAACTAGATGATGTTGTAAATGAAGATGAGTTTCCAAGTGGATTCGCACCCCAATAATAATGATATCCTTTTACGCCTGTATGCGCGTCGGATGCTCCACTCCAATCAAATTCGGGATCATTCACGTTATCTTGCCAAACATTATTAGCTGTTGAACCTATGGTTTGTTCACAGAGAGCTGGATTCAAAGGTGGGGTTGCATCAACTAATAATTGATCATAACTTGTTTGACCCCAATTATTCCATTCAATGAATTCATCAATATTATCATTAACATCAACTACCCAACCAATATAATACAATCCACTTGGTATTCCAGAGGGGATTTTTCCTGACCAGCTGGAACTTACACAATATGTAGGATTTAACGATGAGATTATATCTGTTCCAATTAAATAATCCAGTTCTGTGATTATTGGATCTGGAGATGCATAATAGGAAACCGTAAATATGCCTGTTGGGGCAGTTCCAATATTTTGAAATTCGGCCCATACATCAAAATCTGTTAAACCAGGACCAACAATGTTTGGACCATAGCCTGTATCAAAATGTCCTCTATCAGCTATATCTGGCTTATCTGTTGATGTTGAATCCGCTGTTATCCAATTGTTAATACAGTCAAGTTTGTTTTGATTTATTCGAGTTCCGTGATTACTCGACTCGAATAAACTACTACCGTATGCATGAACCGTGAGAATATATCTATTAGTACCATCGTATCTCCACACAGGACAGCCGCTCTGACCACCGCTCGTATCCATATAATACCAGTGATTGAAAGTATTAGCATAATCCCCAACATCATAATCATGATATAAATTAAGCCCGCCATCTAATTCAAATGGATACCCTGCTAAATTTAAGCCTTGCGTATAAACTGAGGACTCTGAGGGCCACGCTTCTAAACCCATCCAACCAGTTTGAAGCCCAATATCAGAATCAAGCGTTATTACGGCGAAATCGTGTTCATGTGCTCTTTTATCTCTATACTCATAATATGTTCGCATTTTCGTAGCATACGCATGACCATAAGGCTCTCTTCCATCGTCCATCCCTGGTACAACTTTAATACTATCAGCGTATTTTGGATATTTATATACACAATGACCAGCAGTTAAAACATGATTTTTATCAATTATCGCACCAGATCCTAGATATGTGTCTTCACCAAACGTAATATATAATTTGCAAATTGAACGCCAAGGATATGAGGTCGTTGGTGTCACTCGTACTCGACCATCATCGCCAAATACAGTTTCAGGCTTCCCGACAAATGTATTCTGATTACATTCATTAGTAAAATTGCTCTCTGCTGGTATTAATCCTTCAAAAGGGGGTTTAACTCGATACTCAACTATATCTTCTCCCGAATTCGCTGTATTTGGCATAATTATTTCTAAATCCTCAGAATCGTTTGAAATAAAACTTACTAAAATTGGAGAAGTGCCCTTTTTTATGCTTGAAATATCATTGGTGCTATTTTTATAATGTAAAAAGCTTAAAGGTAAGAATAACATCCAAATCAATATAATTGAAAATACTAACTTGCCATTCTTCTTTAAAATTTTACGATTCACCTTTTAATTGATGATTTCCAA
>JAGMEL010000023.1 GCA_023128195.1 Caldifarciminota bacterium
GCAATGCATTAGCACCTGGGGTGTACTTTATATCAGAGAAAAATAGCGATATACTGGTAAAAGTGGTGAAACTACATTAAAACGAATAGTTGACAGGGTAGTGGTTTGGATGCTGGAATTAAAAAGGGGATGGCGATGCCATCCCCTTTTTCCTTATTCTAATCGCTCTACTGTTTTTAGCAGTGCCCTTTTTTAATTGTTCAAAATTAACAAAATATATTGTTTAGTTGTCATTGCGAGGAACGAAGTGACGCAGCAATCTCAAAACATGAGATTACTGCGTCCATCAGTTTATGAAATTTCAATGTATGATGGTCCATATTAAGTAAAATTCTCAGAATTCATCTCGCCCTTCTGCAAAAGGGCAGAATTCATTAGGCATCGCCTATTTAAGCATTTATATCATCTGTGGGAGTGGACTTCCCTTAGGGGCCGGGACAGGTCTGCCCGCGATTATACCGCCCCTGGTGGATAATCAGAGACTTCTAACTTTTTCAGAAATCCCCAAAAAATACTTGACATGTACAATTTTTTATATATACTTAGTTTTTTTGATAAAAGTTGTGGTTAAAGCATTTGTATACAAAAACGGGAAGGAGATGATAAATCGCAGAAATTGATGGAGAATGAGTAAGATGCAAGAGAGAAGGCTCTACTTTGTTTTCATATTAAACAATTAAGAGCCATATTGTGTAATAAATAAGGAGGTAAAATGAAGTACATAGCAACAACCTTTTTAATCTTGCTAACGACCAGCATTGCCCAAGCAGATTATGATGATCCGTTTTACGATTATCGTGGGCAAAATTCTTTTCGCCAGGACTATTCTTACCAACCAAAAGAGAAATTCGATCCATTCACTGGTGCTATTTGTCTTATCTATACCGATCTTTATCTTCCCGGGAATGGCGGTCTTGATCTCAGAATAATGCGGGTTTATAATAGTAATATTTATCGAGATTATTACGGTAGTTCACAGTTGGTTCCTGATTCCTGGGTTGGTATAGGTTGGTCATTACATATGGGTAGACTGGTTAATCCACAGGACTGGAATTTTAGATATTTAGAAATGCCTGATGGTTCAAAACACAAATTCTATTCGGATAATAGCGATCGAAATCAATGGATAAGCAAAGAGTATTGGATTCTTAAACAAATAGGAGGTGGTTGGGAGGTTTTATTTACGAATGGAGTAAGATGGATATTCAATGAGCAGTGCCAAGGTACTATACCTGAAACAGGCGGCCCTATTCCTTATTATCCAACGGTTACTATTGCCGATCCTCAGTATAATCACATATCAATCTCTTATCAAGTGATTAATAATCAAACTTTAATTAATCAAATCAACGACTCCTGTAATCGAACAATTTATTTTTACTATGCAACGACAGGTGCGATGAATCTCGACTCAATTGAAGTACTAGGTCAAAATGGATGGCGTCGTTATCGCTATTATTATGATAACCTTGGTAATCGTTCGCTTTTAAGGAAAGTTCGCTATCCTTGCGATCCCTCTGATTATTATCGTTACAAATATGATTACTCACCCGGACCAGGTTTTAACCATGAGTTGGAGCGGGTATATAATCCATGGGGCGGTTATGTGGATTATACTTTTATTTCCCGTCAAATTTATGCTTATGGCTATTTAAGAATATACCGTTCTTTATCACAGAGGCAAGAAACACCAGGAGGACACTGGATTACAAACTATGGTATGACCTCTAATACCTTAGATTCCACAGTTATTACTGATCCTAATGGTACAAAAACTCATTACATATTATACGGCTATGATTATAACCCAAGTGCCGGTAATAACTGGAAACTTGGTTTAATGGTTCGCAAACGAATTACTGGTAATGGAATTAATCTTTTAATTAACAATGCTTATAACAAATCACCTGCAATATCTAATGATGACTATGAGGGACCTACAACTAACGACGATTATGTTTATGTGCCCCAATTAGAGACAAGAGAGATTACTATTGATAATATGACGTATACAACGAATTATTTAAGCTATGACGCCTATAGTCAGCCTACAGAGATTTCTGAAACCGGCAATGCCTCAAGGACAATTTCAAGAGCATACTGGTATAATACCGAGTTAAATATTGTTGATCGCCTTGCCAGCAAAACCATAAATTATAATGCTACTTCATATTCAACAAATTATAGTTATGATGATTATGGTCAAATGATTGCCAAAAATGTTGCCGGTGTTTTAACCAACTACACTTATCATTCTAATGGAAATCCGGAAAGAACAACTGATGCCAGTGGGCGCTGGATAGAAAACAGTGAATATCAGTATGGTGTACTCAAAATAATAAACAAAGGCGATGTTTATTCCATAACCCGCACTATCAACCGGACAGGCACAATTGCTACGGAAACTGATGGTAATGGTAATACGACTACTTATACTTATGATAAAATTGATCGGTTAAGGGGTATTACTCCGTCTATTGGCGATCCTACTATTATTGAATACGATGCTTATGGTAACTATAAAAAGGTCAAATTAGGACCCGGCTGGACTCAGTACAATTATGATGATTGGGGGAGGGTGGACTATTCGCAGAACAGTGTTAATGTTAAAGTAGATTATACTTATGACTACCTTGGTCGAAAGACTTATGGATCATATCCTTACACTTCCACTAATATCGGTTGCACATTTGAGTATGATGGTTTGGACCGCATTAAAAAAATTACAAACCCGGATGGTTCGTACAGCGAATATACATATAATCAGAGTAAAGTTACCTGTCGGAACGAACGCGCTAAGATTACCGAGTATCAATACAATGCCTTTGGTAATCTCTTTGGTGATAAATTACTTATGTCGGTTAAGGATGCTCTTAACCAGACCACTAACTATACGTATAATGCTGCGGGTTATCTGACGTCAATCAATGCAGCAGGTAATTACAACCGTACCCATCATTACAATAATAAATTTTTTATGGATTGGGAAAGTACGCCAGAGCGTGGTCAGACAAATTATGGTTATGATAATGCCGGTAACTTGACGAGTAGAACAGACGCCAATGGAAACACAACCATTTATACTTACGATAATATTACCAGACTGACAAATACTAATTACCCTGGTGCTACTTACGATGTATCTTACACCTATGATAATGCAGATAACTTAACCGTAGTGACGACGCCATCCAATACGATGAATTTTACGTATGATGCAGTAAACAGGGTAGAAAATAAAACCTTGAATATTGATGGTAATTCATTCACATTAAATTTTGCTTATGATGGTAGAGGTAATATTACCCGCATTAATTATCCTGATAATCAATATGTTGACTATACTTATAACAATGAAAATCGCATTTTAACCGTTCCTGGTTATATCAATAGTAACATTACCTATCATCCATCAGGAGGAAAACAGAGTTATTCAACAACTAATGGTCTGATTACAACAATCCAATATAATAACCGTTATCGAATACAGAGAATAACAGTAGGCAATACGTTGATTAGTCCAAAGGTAGATTTTGTTGTACCGCGTGGCATATTTGATGAAGGATACCAATATGACTATATCGGAAATTTATTAACTGTAACTGATTATACAAATAGTTCTAACAACCGAACATTTACTTACGACAATATTGACCGGCTTAAGACCTTTAATGGTCCGTGGGGTAATGGTACGTACAACTATGCTTCAAATTATCCGATAGGCCGACGCTATCAAGAGATCATTGGTTCCAATACAACCACGTACTATTATAGCGGAACTACACACCGTCTTTCGTACACTTCAGGTGCGAATAATTTGATATTCAATTATGATAATAATGGTAACACAGAGACCATTAACATAGATGGTTCTACTGTAGATGTCACCAAAACCTTCAGATATGATTATAAGAATAAGCCTGATAGTATTCATGTACAATATGAAAGTGGACCGATGCATTGGTATAAGGAATTAATTGCTACCTATAACGGCATGGGTGATCGCGTGAAGATCAGAAAGAATATTCCTCTGCCGGGTGATGGCCCACGTACCTACGATACATTCTGCTATGCTACCTCGCCGACAGGAGAGGTTCTGTATGAAAAGAGGATTTCATTCGGCAACGAGTACACTACAAAGTATATCTACCTGAATGGAAAGCTGCTTTGCAAGGTTAAAGATGATGGTCATAAATACTTTTACCACAATGATTATTTAGGTAGCGCGAAAGCGATGACGAACGCTACAGGTACAAAGGTCTATTCATGGCTCGGATATCCCTTTGGTTTGCAGTACGCCATAACTGGCGGTGAGTACAATGACTACCGCTTCACCGGGAAGAAATTTGATGATCACACTGGGTTGTACTATTTTGGAGCCAGGTACTATTGTCCTGAAATCGGTAGGTTTATTACACCGGACCCAGCAGGCAAATTTGAAAAGAAAAATCCTATGACCATAAACCCCTATGTCTATTGCACGGATAACCCGACAAAATACATAGATCCGAATGGAAAGTGGCGGACTACTCATGATAGGTATGCTTGGCCAGTAACACAAGATTTTGCAAATAGAGAATTTATTAGCAGTTTTGCGCCAGGTGTAGATATTGCTAATTGTGTATTTCGTAGTTTAACAGGTGATTTAACACTATCAACCAAAGATTGGATATTAGGAGCTGTTAGTGTCGTTACAGCTTTCATTCCAGGTGGAAAGTTGGCTAAAATAAGTGAGTTATTAAAAGCTAGCGTGAACGCTGGTCCTATTGCGCTTAATTTTATAACGAAAGCGGAAGCATCTTCTGAGGTTAGGCAGGATAAAATCATCTGGCGCATTGCGGAGAAAATGGGGATTGTGGATGCAGATGGAACGATTGATTTCAAGTACCATCGTGGCGAATTTGATGAAATCATGGATTTCGTAAAAGAGCTTGATAAACATCATTCGACCTTACCTGAGAACCTTCTAGAAAATTACGAAGAAGGGTGGTATGATATATACAAAGAAGAAACTCCATAGTTTGAATATG
The DNA here is from genome assembly GCA_023128195.1 of Caldifarciminota bacterium. Taxonomy (GTDB): domain Bacteria; phylum Hydrothermota; class Tepidihabitantia; order SM23-42; family SM23-42; genus SOIY01. The sequence continues at coordinate 5,031 of JAGMEL010000023.1, forward strand.
ATTAATAAAAATAAATCATATTGGATGATTGTTTTGCTTCTTTTATCAATAACAGGCTGCTACACGGAAGAAGTAAAACTTACTGAAGCACAAATAACTAACGCTATTGCCTTTGTGGCTTATTCGCATCAATCTGGGGATAACACTCATGGTTCATCTAAAGAAGTTTATATAATTAAAACAGAACCAGGCGCTGAGCCGATTCGATTAACATACAATACAAACTGGGAAGAGCAGCCAGTCTGGATAGATAACGGAAAATCGCTTGTGTTTATGCGATGTATTGGCAGACCTGGTTCTTACAAAGAAAAGTGGTATTTGTACAAAAAAAATCTCACCACTGGTAAAGAAGAAAGGTTAATAGAGATTGATTGGACAACAAGAATTAAGTCGTCGATAAACCTGTATCTATTAGATACTTATTGTGATATTTTGTACGCTGTTGATACTGGTATAGGTGCTTTAACTGAGTTATTCACTACTGAAGAACTAAGGATTTCTTTACCAGAGAAAAGGGGTGGAATTCATGGTTTTTCTATTGATGGAGAAGAAGAAAAATTCGCATTGACAATTGCTGAAGGCAGAAGAATAAAAGGGAAAATACTTGCAAAAGAAAAATGTAAATGTTACGAGCTTGCGATTGTCAATCGAGATGGTACTGATTTTCAGATATTAACTAATGATACTTTCCCTGATAGATCGCCTGCGATTTCGTCTGGTGGTAAATTTATTGCTTTTGCATCTGATGGAAGAGACGGCTATGATGAAATTTTCATAATGGAAATTGCAACGAGAAAAATAAGGAGGCTTACTGATCCACCAATGCATGGCTACAGTCCTACCTGGTCGCCTGATGGTAAAAAAATTGCCTTTGTCTCCGAACGTGATGGCTTTGATCATATCTGGATAATCAATGTCGATGGCACAGGTTTATTTCAGCTTACCAAGGGTGAATTCCATGTCCACTGGGGCGGCATCTCCTGGTCTCCGGCTCGATAGTTAATTGGAGAATTAGTAAATTAAAGATTAACCATTTCTTTGTATTTATTAGAGTAGATTCTGTGCCCATGCCTCGGCAAACGGTACACTCGTACATGTGTAAGTTTTTATGCTACACTATGCTGTGCTGAAAATGTGAAGCTAAGTGTTTTGGTTAGTGGCAATCAGTCATGAATGAGTAGAATTTAAAATTACTCATAGTGGATTACTTGTTAATTGATTTATCGCGTTTGCTAGGGCACTGGTTTTACCAGTGCCCTTTTCTAATTATAAAAGCATAATCAGATCTTTATAATTTTCTTTGTAATAATTTCCTTGTCGAATTTTACCTTCAAGATATAAACCCCTTTAGGCAGATTTTCACCGGTTTTGTTATTCAATTGTAATTGTACTGTGTGATTCCCTGCTGTGAGTTCTCTTTTTATGTTATTAACTTTTCTACCTGCACAATTGTAAAGGTCAATCTGTACTTTTGCACTTTGTTCAAGAAACATGTGAAGGTTTATATGGGTTGATACTGGATTACCTAAAATAGTTACTATTGAGCTTGGAATTGTGTTGGATTCAGTCTCGGCAATAGATACATTATGACCAGTGGGTTTTAAAAATGGATCAGCAAGCAGGACCATACCATAATGCCAGCATAGTTCATCAAAGGTTACGCCGTAGTTAGTAATACGGGTAAACCAATTCTTAAATGCCTCACCCAGTGTTTTACCTTGCCCCAGGGGTTGGTAAAAATAGTTGAAATCGAGCATACTGCCGGTTTTGGTTGAACCGATTGACCCCAATCCATAATTTTGGTTGAAGATTGCACGACTTCCTCCACAATTGCCAGCTGTTGTATACCGCGAAAATGAACACGCAAAGAAATTATAAAAATTTGCTGGTGGGTCTTGATTTGTATACTCGTAAGAATAGTAATAGTCATGTAGAGTATCATTGCCGACATGATATTCAAAAACGTGCGCACCTGGCCAGGAGTGTGCAAATACAGAGACCCATGCCTGGGTTGTATCGAGCTTTGTTCGATACACTGTTGCCCTGGTCGTTTCTGGGTCCCAGTAATTCATTGTATCAGAATAGAGTAATGATACATCATATGCCCATCCTGGTCCCCAATATTCCCAATCATCATCAACAAACACAAGTGCACGCTGCGTTAAAAACAGTGTATCATGACGATATGCATTATTTTTACGAAAATAATTCTCAAGTAAAAGCGTATCATCACCAATTCCTGATGGGATAAGTCTCCCAACATAAATTTCAGGTTCGATAGTACCGGTATGACCATCATATTTTCCATTCCCGGTATTCATTGTATCAAGCCAGGTGCCGTCTAAATCCATATAAAAGAGGTCACACGGAAAATCTACATAACCAGATCCATTAAAATCATCTGCTATTTCAAACCATGCTACAGTTATGTCACCTATAAGTAAAACACCTTCGATGTTGTTTGTGTCATAAAGATCCTTAATAAATTGACGAAGTGTATCCGGATCTCCACCAGAGGTTTGATAACTAAGAACATCGTATCCCTCAGACTGCAGGTTGGTTGTTAATTGACCTATTTCATTTGTCAGGGAAGTTGCAATCGCTTGCTCAGTTAGGATTGCTATTGTTCCTGCCCTGCCA
>JAGMEL010000230.1 GCA_023128195.1 Caldifarciminota bacterium
CCGATTCTTTAATGCCGCCGGGGTCGAAATTAGAGGATTACAGCGATGTTAGGGTGAAGCCTTTTCTGAATAATATTAAGGATATAGCAAGGATAAAGGGAATGAAGTTTGATTTCGTGGTTGGGAATCCACCTTACGTGAGGGTTGATAATATCTCAAGGGATATGAGAACAATGTATAAATCAGCATATAACTGGCTACTTATAGGAAAATGGGACATCTATATTCCTTTTATATATAAAGGAATTGAATGGCTAAACAGTGGAGATACGTTTGGTTATATCGTGTCAAACAAATTTTTTCTGCTGGAAAGTGGATTACAGTTAAGAAAATATATTTTGGAAAACTGCACGATTGAACGAATTACTGATGTTTGTGGTGTAAGTGTTTTTGCGGGATCCTTGCCCGCAGCTACAATTATTATAGTAAAAAAGGAGAAGCCTCTTGAAAATCACAAAATAAAGGTAAGCATATTAAAAAATACAGACATACCAAAAGAATTAGAGGAGGAAACGAAACAACTGAAAAAGCTAACAAAATTGGAAAAAATATTAAAGCATTTGTTAAAGAACTCACGCTCATATAATGTTACACAAAATGAATTTAAAAAAGATCCCGATCTTCTTTTCACTGTAACTATACCCAATCAACTAACTCCGCTGATTGAAAAAATTGAGAAAGAATGCGAGAGCTTTGGTGAGATCTGTAATAGCAATATCACAGAGGGAGATACGATTAGAGAAGAAGAAAATATGTGATTAGCAGAGAGGAGTATGAAAAATTGCCTGAAAGTGAGAAAAGGAAATATAGAAAAGTATTAAAGGGTGAAAATATAAAAAGATATAATATAATTTGGAGTGGAGATTACATAAAATATCTTAAAGAAGTTTCAAAGCCTAAATTGCTTATTAAAGACTACAGTAAAAGGATGAGAGTAGCGTATGACAAAGGAGAATACAAATGTTTGCGCACTATTTACTGTGCTTACCTTTCTGAGCCCCACTTGGACATAAAATACGTGCTTGGCATTCTTAATTCAGCATTATTCCATTTCTATTATGTTGCTTATTTTTATACATCTCGTCCAGGAATGGGCAGTTTCAGATATAGAACACAATTTACTAAGAAGTTACCAGTAAAACTTCCAAAAACGACTGAGGAAGAAAAACTTGCCAAAGAAATCACTAATAAAGTTGAACACACATTAAATCACCACAAAGAATTGTCAAAACTCGAAAATAAAACATCCGAGTTCTCGGATTCTTATATAAGCGAAGAACTGCATCCCCTATTGAACGTGATGGAAAGTCAAGAACTGTCAAAAGAATCATACAGCCCATCGAGGTTGAGAATTGAAGTTGAAGACATTGAAGGAAGAAAGATATACAAAGTGGCGTTAACGAAGAAAGATTATATTGCATTCAAAACCGAGAGTTCGGCGAAGTTCCTTTTTGAGGTTCTCAAGAGAAAGGACAGGATAATAAAGAACGATTTGTTGAGGATGAATGTGCCTTCTGATGGAGATGCTGAGGAGATAATGAAAGGATATGAGGGAGATTTGGATAAAATGGAAGGTTTAAAGCGAGAGATAGAAGACTTGGATAAAGGCATAGACGAGCATGTTTATGAGTTGTACGGGCTGAATGAGGGGGATAGGAGGGTGGTGAAAGGTGAATGAAGTGATAAAAATGAAGTTCAAAGTGGATAAGCACAATCTTTTGAAGTTAAGTGGAAATATAAAAGAACAAAGGATTTTTCAGAATCTTTAGACAATATGTCAGGAACATTAGATGGAATAAGGGAACTACTCAGAAAAGGAGAGAAAGAAAAGGCTTATCAGATTTTAAAGAATAAAAAGTTTCTTGTACAAGAACTGATAAACGAAGGCGCATATTTTAGCGTTGACTATGACTTTGATCTTTCAATTGGATTTTTAGATCTCGCAGAAAGGATTGCTGAGGACAAGATAGTTAAAAGAGATGCTAAGAAGAATCTGGCAAAAGTTTATTACAATCGTGGACTTTATTTTTACAATCTAAAACAGTTTGAAAGAGCAATTATGGATTTCGGCAAATCGATGGAATTAAACCCAAACGATGTGGATGCTTATTTCATACGGGGAAGTGCTTATTATAAGATTAAAGAGTATGGCAGAGTTATAGAAGACTATAATGAGGGAATAGAATTAGCTCCAAATCTTGCTTCCTCTTATAACAACCGTGGACTTGCTTATCATAGAAAAGGGGAGAATGATAAAGCCATAAAAGATTATGAAAAGGCAATAGAATTCAATCCAAATCTTGCAGAGGCTTATAACCATCGTGGGCTTGTTTATACAGACTTAGGACAATTCGATAGGGCGCTTAAGGATTTCAATAAAGCAATAGAATTAAATCTTGTAGAGGCTTATAATAATCGCGGGCTCGTTTATGCGTACTTAGGACAATTCGATAGGGCACTTAAGGATTTCAATAAAACAATAAAATTAAATCCAAATTTTGCCCAAGCTTATAATAATCGTGGGTGGATGAATATTGAGTTAAAGCATTTTGAAAAAGCAATAGAGGATTGTAATAAGGCGATGGAATTAAATCTGAATGTAGCCGAAGTTTATTATAATCGTGGGCTTGCTTACATTAAATCAGCCAAATTTGAAAAAGCGTTAGAGGATTATAATAAAGCAATAGATTTGGATCCGAATGATGCTATTACATATAATAATCGTGGATGTGCTTACAGAGGTTTAAGCCAATTTGAAAGGGCAATAGAGGATTATAAC
>JAGMEL010000231.1 GCA_023128195.1 Caldifarciminota bacterium
GCAAAGGCTCTTGTTGACGCTGCTACTATTGTAATCGCATGTCCCACTGTGCTGGTCGGTCCACATCCAGCTGCAGTTTACGCAACATACCTTGCCAATGCCTTAAGACCAAAGACCAAATTTGCATCAATAATTGGCTCTTATGGTTGGGGTGGAAAAATGGTCGATACAATCACAGGTATGCTTGGCAATCTTAAAGTAGAATTAATTTCACCAGTAATCGTAAAAGGATATCCAAAAGAGAATGACTTTACATTATTAGAAAAACTGGCAGATGAGATCCTTGCTAAACATAAAGGAATAAATATCATCCCATAAAGGAGGTTAAAATGAGTCTATTTGAACCAAGTGAAGTATTTCAGTTTGCAATAAGGATAGAAGAAAATGGTGAGAAATTTTATCGGCAGATGGTTCAGAAATTTGATGAGCCAAAGATAAAAGAACTATTCTCGTTCCTCGTGGATGAAGAGATAAAGCATAAAAAAATATATGAAGAAATGGTTTCCAAAATTGAAAAATATGAACCATTTGAGACCTTCCCAGGAGAATATTTTGCCTATCTACGTGCCTATGCAGATAAAATCATCTTCACCCAGGAAGAATTCGATGAAGAAATAGCAAGAATTAAAGATATAAACGCTGCGCTTGACTATGCAATAAATGCCGAATTAGATTCTATCTTATATTACCAGGAAATAAAAAATCTTGTCTCTGAAAATCAACGTAGCACAATTGATAAAATAATAGAGGAAGAACGGCGACACTTTGTAAAATTATCAGAGATCAAAAGGACGATAAAATAAAGGAGGTACACAATGGAAGGAAAGATACCATTAATTGGTGATAAATTTCCTGAAATAGAAGTTAAGACAACCCATGGTAAGATGAAGTTACCGGATGCATATAATGGTAAATGGTTTATTCTATTCAGTCATCCAGCAGACTTTACTCCAGTTTGCACGACAGAGTTCGTAGCTTTCCAGAAAAGGTTTGATCAATTCAAAAAATTGAATTGTGAATTGATAGGACTGAGTGTTGATCAGGTTTTCTCACACATAAAGTGGGTAGAATGGATCAAAGATAATCTAAAAATCGAAATTAAATTTCCGATAATAGCCGACGATACTGCCGGAGTTGCAAATTTGCTTGGTTTGATCCATCCAGGCAAGGGAACAAATACAGTCAGAGCAATATTTATAGTAGATCCCAAACAGATTATAAGGGCTATTTTATACTACCCACAAGAGTTGGGGAGGAATATGGATGAGTTCTTAAGGATGATAAAGGCATTCCAGATTTCTGATAAAAATGGTGTCGCTATGCCCGCAAATTGGCCTAATAATGAACTCGTTAAAGATGAAGTCATAATTCCACCGGCCGCTGACGAAAAAACTGCAAAAGAAAGAACTAAGCAATATGAGTGTTATGACTGGTGGTTTTGTCACAAAAAATTATAAAGGGCAATGCCTGATAAAACCCCGCTTCTCTGCAAGGGGCATTGGGCTATGAATTTTTCTCCGCGTATATCCGTTTTGATATCCGCGTAAATCAGTGTAATTCAGTCATGTGACTGAATTAAAGGAGGTAAAAAATGACTAAAAGATTGCAAATCTATAAATGCGAAATTTGTGGAAATATTGTAGAGGTCCTGCATCAAGGTGTAGGGGAACTTGTTTGCTGTAATCAACCAATGAAACTTATGCAAGAGAATACAGTTGACGCAGCAAAAGAAAAACATGTTCCAGTAATAGAAAAAACTACAGATGGTATTCTGGTCAAGATCGGTAGTATACCCCATCCTATGGAAGAAAAACATTATATCGAGTGGATTGAGCTAATTACTGATGGACAGGCATATCGTGAGTTCTTAAAACCTGGTGCAAAACCTGAAGCTATATTCAAGATAGATGCACAAAATTTAACTGCTCGTGAATATTGTAATCTTCACGGTTTGTGGAAAAGCTAAATTAAGGAGAAAATACAATGATAAAAGAAAACATGCAGAAAGCCATTAATCAGCAGATAAATGCTGAGATGTACTCTGCATATCTATACTTGTCAATGTCTGCTTATTTCGAATCAATAAACCTGAAAGGATTCGCTAATTGGATGAAAGCACAAGCTCAGGAAGAAATGGTACATGCAATGAAATTCTATGATTACATCAATGAAAGAGGCGGCAGAGTATTACTAACTGCTATTGAAGCACCACCAACACAATGGGATTCATCTCTGGCTGTTTTTGAATATACGTACAAGCACGAACAAAAAGTTACTGGTTTAATAAATGACCTGGTAAATCTCGCTATTTCTGAAGCAGACCATGCTACGACCAACTTCTTACAATGGTTTGTTGCTGAACAGGTTGAAGAAGAGGCATCGGCTGATGAAGTCGTACAAAAACTTAAGCTTGCAGGTGATCGAGGCGGTGGTCTATTCATGCTTGACCAGGAACTCGGGCAGCGTGTGTTCACTCTACCAACCGCAACAAAGCAAGAATAAGCAGATAGATATAGGAGAAAAAAATGGAAAAAATTTCCAACGAAATCCTCGATGTCATTAAATACGCCACAACAATGGAAATTAATGGCAGGAGTTTTTATGAACATGTTGCAGACATGACGCATAATGAACTCGGCAAAAAGATGTTTAAGAAACTTGCTCAGGATGAAATAGACCATATTACGACATTTGGTGAAATATTTACTTCTGTACTAAACAGCAACGACTGGAGAAAATATGTTGACCAAGAGGAGAATAACAAAGAAACCGTACTGGAAGAACTGAAAGCAAGAGTAAAAAAAGAAGAACACGAAGAACGAGCAAGTGACTTAGAGGCTATAAGAATAGGCATGGAGCTTGAGAGGGAATCAATTGATCAGTATGAAAAATGGGCGCAAGAAACGAGCGGTGATAAAGTTCAGGAGATATTCAAAAAGATAATCGAAGAAGAAAAATTTCATTATGATTTACTCCAGGCAGAATATGATAATATCACTAATACCGGTTTCTGGTTCGATATGGCTGAATTCAGAATGGACGGCAAATTCTAATACATATATTAAATGAATAGAGAAAAAGCAAAACCTAACAAAACCCTGGACTGCATTGGTCTTTTCTGCCCACAGCCTCTATTACAAACTAAAGAGCAGATAGACTCTATTGAAGTAGGTGAAATATTAGAAGTACTCAGTGATGACCCAGCAGCAGAAGAGGACTTAAAGCGATTTGCAAAAAGGACCGGACACGAAATCATCAGTTTGGAAAAAAGAGGAGATACTTTACGATTTTTAATAAAAAGAGGAGAATAGGAGTTTTATAATGAAGGATAACAATTTAATTCTCTATGTCCAAACAAGCGCTGTGCCAGAAAGGCAGTACTCGCCTCTGGTTTTGGCACAGACTGCAAAGGCGATGGATATAAAGCCGATAATTTATTATCTTGGACAGGCATTGAAGATATTGCTACCTGGTGAAGCAGAAAAGATAAAAATCGGAGCGTTTCCAAGCGTTTATGAGATGATCAAGAAAATTCTTGAAATGGGTATTGAGATTTATGTTTGCGAGGCATCCAAACAGATGTTAGGCATGGAAAAAGTGGAATTAATACCTGGTGTGAAGATTGTGGGTGCAGGAACACTGAACGACCTTGCACTTGAGGCAGGCGCAACAATGTGGTTCTAAAAGGAAGGACGCTCAGAAATGAATAAGTATCTTGATTATCAATCTTCAAAACCAGTTGACCCAAGAGTAGTTAAGGCGATAATACCATATCTCCATGACAAGTTTGGAAACCCTTCTTCTTTGCATAAAACCGGTGATGATGCTACTGAAATATTAGAAGAATCTCGACAGACTATCGCCGGTTTTATTAATGCCGACAAGGATGAGATCATATTTACCTCGGGGGCTACAGAATCGAATAACCTTGGTATTATCGGATTCGCTCTAAGGAATAAAGAAAAGGGAAATCATATTATCATATCAGAGATCGAGCATATATCCATACATAACATTGCAAAGTACTTGGGGAAATTTGGATTTACTGTCTCAAAAGTACCGGTAGATCAATACGGTAGGGTGAGTCTGAAAAAAATTAAAGAACGTATTACCGATAAAACCATCTTGATCTCTATTGGATATGCGAATAATGAAATTGGAACAATTCAACCAATATCTGAAATAGGAAAGTTATGCAGAGAAAAAAATATTACATTTCACACAGATGCCGTAGCTGCAGAGGGATTAATACCAATTGATGTAAAAAAAGATAATATTGACCTTATGACCCTGTCGTCGAATGATATTTATGGACCCAAAGGCATTGGTATATTATATGTAAGAAAAGGGATAAGAATAAATTCTTTGATGATTGGCGGCGGCCAGGAGCGCGGTTTACGTTCGGGAACCGAAAATATGCCTGGTATTGTCGGAATGGCAAAAGCAGTCGATATCATGGAAAAAAAGATGAAAGATGAGGTAAAAAGATTCATAGATTATCGTGATCAGTTAGTAAAAAATATATTAGAGAAAATTCCTAAGTCATATTTAAACGGACACCCGGTTGATAGACTTCCTAATAATGCACATTTTCGGTTCGATGGCATTGAAGGTGAATCACTGCTTTTATTAATGAAGGATAAAGGTATTTCTGTATCCACGGGCTCTGCCTGTTCCTCAAAAACATTAGAACCTTCACATACACTTATTGCCTTAGGGTTGTTACATGAAGAGGCACATGGGTCATTACAATTAACATGTGGAAGATTTACTGGACAAGAAGATATTGATGCAGTTGTGAATGCTTTACCCGGGATGGTTAAACGACTGAGAAAGTTGTCGCCCCTTTATGTGGAGGAGTAATAATGAAATCAACACAGTATTCAAAAAAGGTTTTAGACCACTTTCAGAATCCAAGAAATGTCGGTACTCTGGAAGGTAAGAACGTTGCAATAGGAAAGGTTGGTAATCCTGTATGTGGTGATCTAATGGAATTCTATATAAAGGTAAAAGATGATAAAATAGAGGACATTAAATTTAAAACATTTGGCTGTGGCTCAGCAATTGCAACAGCAAGTATGATAACAGAATTGGCTAAAGGAAAGACAATTGAACAAGCCCTCAAAATAACACGCCAAGATGTCGCTGATGAGCTGGATGGACTACCACCAATAAAAATGCATTGTTCAAACCTTGCCGCTGATGCACTTAAAGATGCAATCAAAAATTATAAGGAGAAACAGAAGCCAGAAATACAACCTGTTGGGCACAAAGCGGGTCAAAGAGAAATCATCGGAGAAAAAGAATTTTTAAACAGAGGAGTCTATCACCAGGCAGATGATATCTCGCAGTTTAAAGACAAAAGGGTAATTGTGGTGGATAAAGGAGATAGCTCAATAGAATTGGCTATCGAATTGACACAACATACATTGAGAGTCATTTTTGCGACATCTCTAAAAGAAATCTCAGCGAACTCAGATTTAAAAACAAAAATAAAACAGTCAAATGTAAAAATACTCTACGAATCTGAAATATTAGAGATTAAAGGATTGAAGACAGCAGAAAAGGTTATTATCCACGATCTTAATGAAGATGAAGAGTATGAACTATTTATGGATGCAGTAGTTATATTACTATGATAATGAAGAAATCCAACATGCAATGGATCTAAAACAAACGTTTGGAAAATAATGATCATCCTATCTCGGTTTATTATATCAGATTGATACAAGCGAGGTTGAGTGAAAATTAACGGAGAATTCTTCAACGCAGTTTTGGAAAATTTATATGAAGGGGTGTTTTTTGTTGATCGCAATAGAAGGATTGAGTACTGGAACAAAGGTGCAGAAAAAATTACAGGTTATAAGAATTCAGATGTAATCGGCAAGTGCTGTAATGAAAGTTAAAATCGAAAAAGCTTGCGATCACATAGGCATATTTACAAATGATTCGAAAAAATTAGAGGATTTTTATATAAAAGCATTAGGATTTAAAAAAGAAAAGGAAAGCATTTTATCTAAGCAAATTGTTAAATCCATCTTTGGCACTTCTAGCGATTGTAAATTTATAAAATTGGTTTCGGGGAATATGATGATTGAGATATTCGAGCCGATTTCATCTCGCCTGCGCAAAAAATTTAACAATATAGTTGGATTAAATCACTGGGGATATTGTGTTGGTGATAGGAAAAAGTTTGTGAAAAAACTTAGGCAAAAAAAAGTAAATATAATTGAAATTAAAAGAAATGATCATATAATTTATTTTATAACTGATCCTGATGGAAACAGGATAGAAATTAGAGAGGATAAAAAGTAAATATATGATACTAAATCACTGAAGTAATTTTTAACTGTATGACGTCACACGCTGTACTTGCATCTTCTCCTTGACAAAGTTCATATTGTGGTTATAATAATATGATAACACTATATATAGTGTTTTAACGTAGTTATCTCAAAAGGAGGAAAAAATACTATGTTTGAAAAAATAAAAAAAAGAAATGGTATGATAGTAAAATTCGATGCGGATAAAATTACAAAGGCAATTGCTGAAGCCGGGACAGCAACTGGTGAATTTGATAAAAAAATTGCCCCGAATTTGACTCTCAAGGTTTTAAGTTTAGCTCAGCAGGTAATTACCCATAAAATACCAACTGTTGAGCAAATTCAAGATATTGTTGAAGAAGTCTTATTATCCTCTCCTTATCGTAAAACTGCCAAGGCTTATATTATTTACCGGGATCAACATGCCAGAATTAGAGAAATTACTGCTAAGGCAAATGTTAATATAGTAGACCAGTATTTAGGGCAAATCGATTGGCAGGTTAACGAGAATAGTAATATGACATTCTCGTTGCAGGGGTTAAATAATTATATTTCTTCGGAAATCAGTAAAATTTACTGGTTGAACAAGATCTATCCTGAAGAAATCAGGGAAGCTGATATGAGTGGCGATTATCATATACACGATTTAAATATCTTATCTGTTTATTGCGTTGGATGGGATTTATATGACCTCCTGGTACAAGGATTTAAAGGAGTACCTGGAAAAGTAGAAAGCAAGCCAGCTAAACATTTCAGAAGTGCATTAGGGCACATAGTTAATTTTTTCTACACTTTACAAGGTGAGGCTGCTGGTGCCCAGGCTTTTTCCAATTTTGATACACTTTTAGCACCTTTTATAAAGTATGATAAATTAAATTATAAAGAAGTAAAACAAGCCTTACAAGAATTTGTTTTCAATATAAATGTACCAACCAGAGTTGGTTTTCAGGCACCTTTTACCAACATTACATTAGATTTAACTGTTCCCAAATACTATGCTGATCAAGGTGTTGTTATTGGCGGTAAGGTGCAAAGTAAAAACTATAAAGACTTTCAGGAAGAAATGAACACGTTCAATAAAGCCCTTTTCGAAATAATGATGGAAGGAGATGCCAAAGGCAGGGTTTTTACTTTTCCCATTCCAACTTATAATATTACCAAGGATTTTGATTGGGAAAATCCTAATCTGAACGGATTATGGCATATGACGGCTAAGTATGGTATACCTTATTTCTCAAATTTTATAAATTCTGATATGAAACCAGAGGACGCCAGGTCAATGTGTTGCCGATTAAGAATAGATAATAGAGAATTAACAAAACGAGGCGGGTCACTTTTTGGTTCCAATCCCTTAACAGGTTCTATTGGTGTAGTTACGATTAATATGCCCAGGATCGGTTTTTTATCTAAAGACGAAGATGAATTTATAGAACGCGTGGAAAAACTAATGATTTTAGCAGAGGAAAGTTTAGAAATTAAAAGAAAAATCTTGGAAAAATTCACAGAAACAGACCTTTATCCTTATGCAAAATATTATTTAAGAGATGTTAAAAAACGTTTCAATGAATATTGGAAAAACCATTTTTCAACAATTGGTTTGGTTGGCATGGATGAGGCTTGTCTAAATCTACTCGGAGAAAATATCGCTTCTGATAATTCTAAAGCCTTTACGCTTAGGGTCTTAGATTCTATGCGAAAAAAACTGATACAATTTCAAAAGGAAACTGGGAATAATTATAATCTCGAAGCTACACCGGCTGAAGGAACTGCTTATAGGCTGGCAAAAGAAGATAAAGATAAATATCCCGAAACAATTTGTGCAAATGAAGAAGAATATAAGAAAGGAGCTGCACCATTCTATACAAATTCTACCCAGTTACCAGTAAATTTCACGGATGATATTTTTGAAGCCCTCGAATTACAGGACGAAATTCAGACAAAGTATACTGGAGGTGTAGTCTTACATATTTTCGCAGGTGAGAGGATTAATGATTATAATATTATTAAAGTCTTAGTCCGTAAAATTTGTGAAAACTATCATTTGCCATATTTTACTTTTACACCTACTTTTAGTGTTTGTCCTACTCATGGCTATTTATCGGGAGAACATAATGAATGCCCGAAATGCGGCGCGCAGTCTGAGATCTATTCGAGGGTAGTAGGTTACCTGCGTCCCGTAAAACAGTGGAATAAAGGAAAAAAGAGTGAGTTTAAATTAAGAAAAACATTTAAAGTGTAAAATATGAAATGCAATATGTTTCAAAATTGATTGTGATGTTTCGTAAATGAAACATCTCATTAGGTCTATATATAAAGGAATCAAAGCAAAATAATCCCTAATGTTTCAAATGTGAAACATAGGAAATAAAATAAGTGCTAGTAAATACTGAAAAATTTACTTTAACGAACCTATGAAATGCTTTATATCCCGTGATAAATAAGCTCTCTGCCCTCTGCCCTTTGCTCTTTGCATAAACTGGCACAAACTTTGCATAATATATTATTAGAATAATGTAATTCAGCCAATGGCTGAATTGAAAGGAGGCTATTATGCCAGGTGGAGATAGAACTGGTCCTATGGGTCTTGGACCAATGACTGGTCGCGCAGCAGGAATCTGCGCAGGTTATCCGACTCCAGGATTTGCTAACCCAATTCCTGGATTTGGCCGAGGTAGAGGTTTTTATCCTTATGCTTACCCTAATGCGTATCAGGGTTTTCCTAATGCACAAGGTTACCCTAATACATATCAGGGTTATGAATATGCATATCCAGACTCAGGATATTATGGACAACCGTATCCCACGCCCTATGGCGGGATTCCCTATGCCCCATATGCGCCACGTCGGTTTGGAAGAGGATTCGGGCGTGGCCGTGGTAGAGGTCGTTGGTTCCGCGGTTGGGGATGGTGATAGTCAATAAAAGGAGGTAATCATGCCATTTGGTTTTGGAAGAGGTTTTGGACGTGGCTGGGGTCGTGGTTGGGGTAATCCCTATCCTTATTGCAGGAATTTCCCCTGGTTGCCAAGATGGTGGTGGGCAACACCCAATGCAGATCAGTATGCTAACACTATTCCATCTTATGGGTATGGTGATTGGCCTGGTCAATTTCCCTACTCCCCCGCACCAGGACAATCTGCTGCACAAATAACACCAGAACAAGAACTGGACATGCTAAAAGGACAGACAGAAATATTAGAAGATGAACTTGAAGGTATAAGAAAAAGAATCACGGAAATAGAATCGAGTAAAACAAATAAAACATAAGGAGATAATATGAAAATAGCCATTACATCAACTGGACAAGATTTAACATCTCAGATTGACCCCAGGTTTGGACGTTCTCCCTACTTCATCTTTGTTGACCCTGAAACAATGCAATTTGAAGCAATTGAAAACCCTAATGTTAATGCAATGGGTGGTGCGGGGATTCAA
Source organism: Caldifarciminota bacterium (assembly GCA_023128195.1). Lineage (GTDB taxonomy): Bacteria > Hydrothermota > Tepidihabitantia > SM23-42 > SM23-42 > SOIY01. Next base: position 9,757 of record JAGMEL010000231.1, read on the forward strand.
ACTGCACAGCTTATAGCCAACAAAGGCGTTGAGGTAGTTCTTACTGGAAGTTGCGGTCCAAATGCATTCCAAACATTACAGGCAGCAGGTGTTAAGGTTATTGTCGGTGTTGTAGGAACGGTCAATGAAGCAATTGAGAAATACAAATCAGGTGGATTAAAACCAACCGCCGGACCAAATGTAGGATCACATTTTGGAATGGGTTCTACTGGTGCGCCGCCCGGTACAAATCCTGGGGTTGGTATGGGTATGGGCAGAGGCATGGGTAGAGGCATGGGAATGGGTTATGGTATTGGCCCAATGCCCCAATACTCACAACCACCCGGATCTCCACAACCAACCAAAGAACAGGAATTACAGATGCTTAGGCAACAAGTGGATTCCCTGAAACAGCAACTCGATATGATAAATAACAGAATAAAAGAACTTGAAAATAAAAAATAGACGAGTATAATTGAATAAAGGAGTATAATGGAACAAAAGAAAATGAATGAAGATGATAAAAAAATAACTGCCACATTAGATAAGATTAAGAATCGGATACTCGTCTTTTCTGGAAAAGGCGGCGTAGGAAAAAGTACTGTAGCAGTCAACCTTGGACTTGCATTAAGTGAAAAACAACTAAAGGTTGGTCTGTTGGATATAGATATCCATGGTCCCAATTTAGCAAAGATGCTTGGTGTAGAAGGAAAACGCTTAGAATCAGCAGGCGAAAACAGAATCCAACCAGTCGCGGTTACAAAAAATCTTTCGCTCATTTCAATGGCATTTCTTTTGCAAGATGCGGATACACCTGTTATCTGGCGTGGACCTTTAAAAATGAAACTGATTCAGCAATTTCTTGGTGACGTTGTATGGGGCGAGCTCGATTATCTGATAATCGATTCGCCGCCAGGAACTGGAGATGAACCACTTTCAGTTGCGCAACTAATACCTGCTACCGGTGCAATAATTGTAACGACTCCTCAAGAGGTTTCTCTCATGGATTCAAGAAAAGCAATAAATTTTGCGAGAAAATTGAATCTTAATATCTATGGAATTGTGGAAAATATGAGTGGTTTAACCTGTCCCCACTGTGGTAAACAGATAAATCTCTTTAAACAAGGTGGTGGAGAAAAAGCAGCAAAAGAGCTCGGTATACCGTTCTTAGGGAAAATACCCATTGATCCCAAGATTGTTGAATTAGGCGATGACGGTAAAGCTTTTATCACATACGATATGAAATCCAAAGCGTCAGAAGCATTCAACCAAATAGTTGAAAAGGTCGTACAAAATAGTAATAAGGAGCACAAATGAAAATAGTTATTTCAACTGACCAAGGTCAGGTCTCCGCGCATTTTGGTCGATGCCCTAATTTTACGATTGTAGATATTGCTGATGGCAAACTTCAAAATAAAACAACAATTGAAAATCCTGGTCACAGCCCTGGCTTCTTGCCTCAATTCTTTGCAGATAAAGGTATAGAGTGCATCATTGCTGGAGGAATGGGCGTTAGGGCGCAGAGTTTATTTGTTCAGTATGGTATTGAGACAGTTGTTGGTATAACTGGTGAAATTGAAAATGTGGTACAGAAAATTCTTGATGGTACACTTGAAGGCGGTGCATCGCTCTGTGAACGAGCACTGGGTAAATGCGAACATAATAATGAATAGAAGGCAGGAGAAGGCTCAAGATGGCTATGAAGGCAAGAAGGCAGAAGAAGGCTCAAGATGGCAGTAAAAGGCTATAAAGGCAAAACAGCAGAATGTAATAATGCCCTTAGTTGCCTTCTTTGAGCCCTTTATCAGCCCTCTCAAGTCATCTTTTAGTTAAGGAGGTATATATGCCAAGAGGTGATGGAACAGGTCCTCGCGGACAGGGTCCGGGAACGGGCCGAGGTTTAGGACAAGGAAAAGGTCGTGGTAGAATGGGTGGCAAAGGATTAGGCCCAGGTGGAAATTGTGTGTGTCCATCTTGCGGCGCAGAAATTCCCCATCAACAGGGTGTCCCATGTTATCAAATGACCTGTCCTAAATGCGGCGCAAAGATGATAAGATAAATAATAAAAGAAGGCAGGAGAAGGCTCAAGATGGCAGTAAAAGGCATGGATAGGTTGACTAGTGATTGGTTAATTAGTGAATTAACTAATCTTCAATTAACTAATCACTTCTCTTTAGTCCTTAATAGCCCTCTTATGCCCTTTATCAGCCCTCTCAAGCCCTCTATTCAATAAGGAGGTCCTTATATGCCGATATATACTTACAAATGTAAAAAATGTGGACAGATATTCGATTTTTTGAAGCTTAAAAAATCAGAAAAAGCAAAATGTAAAAAGTGTGGGAGTACAAATCTTGAAAAACAGTTTGCATCATTTGGTGTAAGGATGAATGATTCTTCGTCTACCAGTGGCTCAAGCTGTCCTACAGGTACGTGTCCACTTTGAAACAATTAGGAGAACTTATGCCCATTTACGAATATAAATGTAAAGATTGCAATAAAATAACTGAAATATTTCTAAAGAGCAAAGATGACAAAGAGACCCCGGTATGTAAACACTGTGGTTCAAAAAAATTAACCAAGCAAATCTCGGCACCAGGCGCAGTTATAATGGGAAACTCACATCCCAAAGGAACTACTTGCTGCGGCAGAACTGAACGCTGCGACATTCCTCCCTGTTCAAGCGATGGCACTTGCAAGCGATAAAATATATTTCCCCCAACCTGAGGAAAACTAAATGATTCAGGTGGATCAGGAATTATGCGTTGGGTGTGGTTTATGTATAAACAATTGTCCAAGCGGCGCAATTAGTCTATTATTTAATAAAGCATATATTGATCATAGAAAATGTACTGGTTGTGAGATTTGTATTTCGACCTGTCCTGTTGCAGTAATAAAAAAGGTAATTGTAACTGAAGTAGATGGATTAAAAATAAAAATTCAAACTCTCCAAAAAAAGGTAAAATGGCTTTCACAAAAGCTTGATAAATTTGCTGCAATTAAAAATAAATAATATAGGCAAAAGAAAAAAATGAAGATAACTATTGTTTTTGACAATTACCCCCATAATCCAGAGCTGAAAACTGAATGGGGATTTTCATGTTTGATTGAAGGCTTTGAGAAAAATATTTTATTCGATACAGGCAGTGACGGCAAAATTCTGCTCGAGAATATGCAAAAACTAAAACTTGACCCTAAAAAGACTGATGTAATAATAATCTCCCATGACCACTGGGACCATACTGGCGGACTAAAATCTTACTTAAATGTAAATTCAAATGTTTATGTCTATCTGCTTCCGTCATTCTCAGATAATCTTAAGAATTTTGTAGAGAAAACTGGCGCAAATATGTTCGAAAACAACGAACGTAATATGTTGTTCTCCCACGTCCATACTACAGGAACGCTTGGTTCTGCTATAAAAGAACAATCACTCATACTTGAAACAAAAAAGGGGCTTGTGGTTATTACTGGCTGTGCACATCCTGGAATTGTAAATATTATAGAAAATGTGAAAGAGTACTTAAAACAGAGTATTTATATGGTTTTTGGAGGTTTTCATTTAGGAGGGCATCCTGACTCTGTATTAAAACAGATTATCGAACAATTTCAAAAACTGGAAGTGGAACATCCTGGACCAAGCCATTGCAGTGGCGAACGCTGCCGTGAATTGTTTGCCAATGCATACAAAGAAAATTTTATGGATATTGGCGTTGGTAAAATCATTGAAATAATATGATCATATCATTTGCCAGCGGCAAAGGAGGAACTGGTAAAACAACAGTCGCAATAAATTTTGCATTATCCTTATCCCAGGAAAGTAACCATCCCGCAATTCAATTCCTTGATTGTGATGTGGAGGAACCAAATGCTGCAATTTTTTTAAAGCCTAAATTTACTGAAACCGTTTCTGTTGGCATACCAGTACCTGTGGTTGACTTAAAAAAATGTACATATTGTGGCAAATGTGCAGAGGTCTGTGCTTATAATGCAATTGCCGTGGTGAACCCCGCTAAATATACCCAGACTAAACGCAATACGACTAATATTGAAACATCACCTACTTCAGCTAATCAAGTCAAAAGAAATGTCCTTATTTTCTCTGAATTATGCCACGGCTGTGGTGGGTGTAAACTACTCTGTCCTGAAAATGCAATATCTGAAACAAATAGAGAAATCGGCATTATGCAAATAGGAAAGGCAGGCACAATTGAATTCATCCATGGTAAATTGAATATTGGTGAACCAATGGCACCACCACTTATTAGAGAAATAAAACAAAAAGCATTCGGTGAAACGGTGAAACGGAGAAATGGAGAAACTAATCACCAATTCACTATTATAGATGTTCCTCCAGGGACTTCCTGCCCCGTGATCGAAGCAGTAAAAGGAAGTGATTTTTCGGTTCTTGTTACTGAACCGACACCATTTGGATTACATGACCTGAAACTTGCAGTCGAGACCTTGCGTAAAATCAATATTCCCTTTGGCGTTGTGATTAATCGTGATGGTATTGGCGATAGTAAAACAGATCAGTACTGTAAAAAAGAGAATATACCTGTGTTAATGCGTATCCCTATGGATAGGGAAATTGCTATTGCCTATTCGAATGGTATTCCTTTAATAAAAATCAATACTAAATATGAAGCTAAGTTCTC
>JAGMEL010000232.1 GCA_023128195.1 Caldifarciminota bacterium
TTGTATTTAGTCCAATATTTTGTAGCTTTTTATCTTTTGTGATTAAAGGAAGGTTTAGATACATAGAGGTGGCGGCAATTAATCTGTCCCATGGATCAGCGACCTTCTTCCTTGGAATTAGTCTGCTTTTTTCAATTACTGGCAAGCACACCGGTTCGATTTTATAATTTTTTGATAGAGATAATTTCGTAAGAAAATTACCAAAGTTAACAGTAACCTTTTTCTTTTCAGTAAGGTATAATAGTTCGAAAAGCACAATACATGGAATAAAAATATACACTTGCGCGTTATCGGCTTTTAGAAAGATGTTTTTTGCTTTATTAGAAAGATTAGCATCGTTCGTCATGAACCAAACTAAAGAATGAGTGTCCGTAATATACGACGTCACCATTTTTTTTCAAATTTACTTATTAATTCTCTTCGCGTTTGTTTAATATCTTTATCTGTAATTTTTATACCTTCCCAGATACCATCCAATTTTATTACATTGAAATTTTTGGTAAGCTCTTCTAATTCTTTTTGATAAGATTCAATTTCTATGCCGCAAATATTACCTTGTTTATCATACCATAATATAAAATTTCCCGATTTTTTAGATTTTTTTCCCTTTAATGGACAAAATTTCAACAGTAGTTCATCCTTAGATGGTATATATGTAACAGTATTCATTACTTTTCTCCAGCTAACAATAATAATAGTAGAAAAGCGACAATTCCTCCAGTAACAAGCAAAGCCTTTTCTTGATCTTCTTTTTTTAATTTTAATGATTTTACATAGGTGGAAGCTTTTACAAGCGCCTGTTGAGGCTTACCAGGGTTGTATTCAATATACTCTTTGCCTTGCAACGCCCCTAATTCTTTTGTGTTTACACCTTTTTCTACAATTGGAATAAGAGGTATCTTAGATTTCATCGCATAGCCCATCTCCTGTTGTACCCAATTTGATCTTATTCCTTTTTTTGTTAGTAAAACAACTACACAATTAGATTTATTAATTTCCATAAATACCTTCTTATCAAGCTTTTGTCCAGGTATAAGGTACCATTCTGCAACAGACACTTGCATGTTAAATTTCGTAAGTAAATTTGCGAGCATTATAACCAATTGTTGATCACGAGTGCTATGGCTTATAAAAACCTTATATGCCATTTTTAGTCCCGAATTTTTTTATAAATAGTATATACCCAAAACATGTAAAATTATAGATAAATAAAAGATGTTGTCAATAGTTCATTATCTAAACGGAACGCCAATTACTCATCTGGTTTTTAAATATGAATTATTTTCTTAATAATTACTTCTATAACAATTTTTATTAACCATACTATTGTCGGTTTAATCACATTACGATACAAAAATATAATTCCCTGAATTAATAACCATGACCAGTATAATGAGCTAAAATATACGCATAAATCCTCAAATGTAATTTTGCTTTCTAACTTCCCAATCATTTCATTCAATATTGATTTACTGCCTTCAAATGCAACTCGAATTGATGAAAGATCCTCAAGTACAGGGTCAAAATCATTACGTACATTATCAAGATAGAAATTTATTACGTCAGGTACGGTAATCCACCTGGAACCATATGGTATGCCTTTTGCTGTCGAAGACCGCTTCTTTATAATTTTTTCAATACCTGCATAAAATCTTTGAGCCTCTACTTTTTTATTTTCAATTATTTCCCAAGAACCAGTGCTATCATAAAGAAAATCATTGAATGCACTGTCAAGATTTTGCAATATTGTTAAGAAGTTCCTAATTTTTTTTATTTTTTCTTTTTTCCACATCGTCTAATTTTGCTGTAGTGACCGCTTTAGCCTTTTATTATAATCATCCGTGACTTCCACAGCGAAACTCGCTGGTGACATTTTTGCAGGAGAATGAAAGCCACTGTAAGATACCCCAAAACCAACTACCATTGCGCCAGCACCTATTATCATTTTACTTATATTACACTCATAAACAACCTGTGAATTTATAAGTTCCGGATAGAAAAAAACAGCCCCTACAAGAGCGAGAGCCAATCCGCCATAACTAAGTAAATTACGCTTAGACTTATATTTTTTCGCTATTCGTGCCTGTTCAGCAAAACCAGCGATTTCATAAAATTGACTTTCAGCTATTTTAATACCTCCTCTATAAGATTCCCATTTTTTTGATTTTCTTATAACTAAATCAGCTTTGCCGAAACGTATTGACTCAGTAAGGAATGCATCCCAATCAGCATAGGAGGCGATTATGCTATTCTCTACCTCAACAGTCAATCTTTTTTGTAAATATAAAGAGGGCTGTTCCTGCGCCACAGAAAGGCTTATTACAAAACAGATACATATCATAATATATTTATGCATAGTTATCCTCCTTGTGAATATTTTATGTAATATTATCAAAAAATCAAGGTTTATATTCCTTTTAGCTTAATTATTCAAAGGGATACTGGATTATCAATTTTAACGCAATATCTCGAAGAATTTTATTTCTTTTTCAGAAAGTGATGAGCCATTAGGTGATATGTACAACTTCCCTTCCAAGCCTAAATAATCAAGTGTGACGAATATATGTGATTCAATTTTGTCTTCAGCCATTAGTTTATCTATTCCCCAACCAGCTTCCATGTCAGAAGCAAAATCACCAAGAGCTAAGATAAATATATCTGGCTTTTGACCACGCTTTATTGTTTTGTTCATTATTTTTCTTATTACCTGTTGCATAGCTAAAGCGATATCAGCAACTCCAATAGTATCTCTTTTCGAAAGATCGTGTTTTGATTCTTGGAGTGAGGTTATTTCAATTAATCTTTTACATTTGTCCTTTTTAACCAAAGCATCGTATATCTTTTTTCCTTTTTGGTAATATGGCTCTACGAGTATTTCAATCTCAATAAATCTTCCAAGCACAAAAAGTTCAAACAAATGCGACCTAAAATTACTTAAATTCGGCGAAATTAGCGAACGACCAATTTGTTTGAATTCATTTTTCTGGCTATCATTTTTTATATAAGATTTTAGAAGGATTAAGCAATTTTCTATCCTGCTTAATATTTGTTTGTATCCTCTATAGAGCAGATATAAATAACTAGTTTTAGTCTCAAAATATGGTGGCGCTGATCTATTCAACCCATAATTTAATATTTCTTTTTTTAAACGAATGAAATAATATTTATGAATAAATTTTGACAGATTAGCCAACTGATTTACTTTACGTTCAAATTTTTTTAAATCCGTAAGAAGATTATTAATATAATTTGCTCTCAAAATTCTCTTGCTTGCCTTCATAAATAATTATTTCAAATGTAGCCTCTATGACATAATTTTAATATTCCCAGCATTCAATTCAGCATAGAGAATTTCACTTAAAAAAGTAATGGTGCCAATCCTCTTTTAAACAAAACCAATAAATTGGCAAACTACAAATTGAGATTGATTCGCAATGAAACGAGCCAGGTTTGCAAGCGATGTTACTCCTGTTAATATTTTATATTTTGCAAGGCTGAAGCCTTGCCCTACATTTTATTTAATCAATTTTAATCATCCTGCTTATCTTTTTAAGTTCATCCCTTATTTCTCTTAGCACCTTACTTTTATTTCTCAAAGGTAAAGAAAGCTGTTCAGGAGCTTCAGTAAGTGTTACGAGTTTCTTTTTTGCGCCAGTAATAGTATAACCCTGTTCATATAAAATACTCTTTATTAGCCGAGCAATATCAATATCCTTTTTTGAATAATACCTTCTGTTTACCCGGTTTCTCCTTGGCTTCAAGATTGCAAATTCCTTTTCCCAGTATCTTAATATATATGGCTTTAAACTCAATATATCAGCCACTTCTTTTATTGAAAAGAATTCCTTTTCAGTCATAGATCCCCCCTCAGTTTTCTTCGAAAACTTGGATTCATACAGATAAATGCGGATTTAAACGGATAATATAATCTGTTTGCATCCGCTGTCATCCGTTTGCATCTAATAATACTTGTATTATTCATACTTTAATGGCCTTGTCATTAAATCTTTTATACCTTGTTTTGGTGATATATTGTCAAAAAGTATTTTATAGACCACGTCACATATTGGCATTTCGATTTTATATTTCTCTGCTAACAGTTTGATTGCCCTGGAGGTCGGAACACCTTCGGCAACCATAACCATTTCTCTGGTTATTTGTTCTACGGTATTCCCTTCACCAATCTTTTTTCCGAATCTGTGATTTCGGGATTCTTCACTAAAGGACGTGGTTACTAAATCACCAAGTCCGGAAAGTCCCCAGAATGTTTTTGCTTTTGCTCCCATCTTAACTCCGAGCCTCTGCATTTCAACAATTCCTCTTGCGATAAGGGCACCTTTTGCATTATTGCCAAATCCCAGGCCATCACTTATACCACAGCCAAGAGCAATGACATTTTTTATCGCTGCACTGAGTTCGACCCCGATAATATCATCGCTCTGATAAATACGAAAATTATCTGTTGTAAGTTGATGTTGAAGTTCTTTTGTACCACGAAGACAAGGACCGACCAGAACTACAGCAGCAGGTTCACCTCTGATAATTTCATTAGCGATTGATGGACCAGAGAGTACATATACTCTGCCTTGTGATTGCGGTAATTGGCCAATAATTTCTGATGGCCTTTTTAATGACTCAATATCTATTCCCTTAGTTAAACTCAAATGGTATTCAATCTCTTTTTCAATCTTTGTTATTCTTTTGATAACCTTATGTAATACCTGTGAAGGGATTGCATATATAACAACATCAGCATTCTCCAAGATTTTTCCAATATCCCAGTGGATCAAAATCTCCTCAGGCATTTTATAGCCAACAAGAAATGGTTCATTATTTCTTGTTTTGATTACATGCTCGGCTCTTTCTTTATCAAACTCCCAGATCTTTACAGTATGTCCATTTTTATACTGGGTAATACCAAATACTGACCCCCAATTTCCACATCCTAAAATGCTGAGTTTCACTTTTTTCTCCAGAGAACAGTTCTCGGTTCCTCTTTTTTTATAATCCTTTTGATATTCGAACGGTGTGCATAAATAATTAACAGTGCCATGATTAGTATAAAAATTCTGTCTATTAATTCTGCCTCACCCAAAATTGTTGTGATAACAGGTAGAACAATTGCGAAACTGATAGATGCAAGTGCTATAATGTAAGTAGCAAGGTAAACAATTATCCATGCAGCCAATGAGATGACAAAGGATTTTGGCATTAAACCGATTGCCACACCGATTGTTGTTGAAACACCCTTGCCGCCTTGAAATCGAAAGAGTGGATTGAAGATATGTCCGAGTATTGCACCTGCACCGGCAAGAGCTGCAGGATAATAGAAACCTTTGACAAGTAGAACAGGAACTAATCCTTTTAGACCATCCAGGACAAAACCTAAGATAAAGAAGGGTAAGCCTAGAAACCTACCGAGATTTGTCGCGCCGATATTCCCACTTCCTACCTCTTTTAGATTAATCCCCTTTATTCGGGCGAGTATATATGAGAAGGGGATTATCCCAAACCCAAAACCAATAATAAAAGCTATTATATAATGCATTACCATAACCTCATTTAAAATGCCTTCTTTTAACTACATTCGTCTTTATTAATATTGGTACGCCTTTATAGCCAAAATAGTGGCGGATTGAATTCCGTATGAATCGAATATAACTATCCTTGACGGATATAGTCAGTGTGGCTCTAAAAATCGGTGGTTTTATTCCAGTCTGTTTCAGGTTTAGGAGCTCACCACCTGCCGGTGCCTGGAGGTTCTTTGCAAGATTCATTAGAACATTCTTGTCTGCAACCTTATTATTTTCTGCATTGACATACAGAACGTGATTTAAAAGTGTTTCGATCCCCGTGTTTAGTTTTGCAGATATTGGTACAACCGGTACAAATTCTAAGGATGTAAAGGATCTGTATGTTGAAGGAATAATCCTTTGGCTGTCTTTTTTAATCAGATCAATCTTATTAGGTGCTATCACAAATCCCTTTGCCTTTGATAAAATCAAGGATGCAATGCGACGGTCCTGGTCAACTACTCCCTGTGTTGTGTCGAAAATTAAAATTACAACATCAGCCAGCTTAATCACCTTAGTTGCCCTTATCATTGAATAAAATTCAATAGATTCTTCTATACGGGATGGTCTTCTTAAACCGCAGGTATCAATGATTTCCATTTTTTTATCTCCGAATGTGAAGTTTGCATTGACCAAGTCTCTTGTTGTTCCTGGTTTTTCATCAACTATTGCGCGTTCAGATTTTGTTATTGTGTTTAATAATGTTGATTTGCCAGAGTTTGGTCTACCCAAAATCAAAATTTTTAGAATTCTGCCTTTCTTAATCTGTTCTGGTTCAGGAAGAATTTTTAGCGTTTCATCCAGCACGTCATCAAAACCAATACCTGCTTCAGCAGATACACAGAAAACATCATTAAAACCAAACTTAGAAAATTCGATTGCCTTGATTTCAGATTTTTTGCTATCAATTTTATTGATTAGTAAAAATACCTTTTTATTGGTTTTACGTATGTGTTGACAGATTTCTTCGTCGCCGGGTTTCAAACCATCTTTTCCATCAACAACAAAATAGATCAAATCTGCTTGTTCCATCCCATATTCGATCTGCTTGGTAATTTCGTTTGCCAAACTGTCCGCCTCGTCAGGAAAGAACCCGCCCGTGTCAATAATGTTAAACACGCTGCCGCACCATGAAACTTCTCCATAGATTCGGTCACGTGTAACACCAGGTTCCTTATAAACGATACTCAATTTCATTCCTATTAAGCGATTAAAAATTGTTGATTTACCGACGTTCTTGCGACCCACTATTATTACTGTAGACATTTTAGCAACTCTTTAATACTATGTGGCGAAATAATTATTCGCTTATCATTTATTGCCTTACTATCGATAAATTTGCCCGAATCATTAACACAATTGGGTGGCAGGATGATGTGATCGTACTTTTTCTTATACTTACTTATGGTTCGTGCAAAATCAGCACCGCTTATTAATCCTGATACAGTAACTGAATTTCCTAAAAAAAGATTATCGGCTATTTTTACATCAATGTTTCCATTTTTTATGCATCCAAGATTTTTCAGTTTCATTTTCAGCTGATTCAAAAAAGGTAATGCTAACCTGCCTGTGAGAATTAAGAATTTACCTTTTATCTTTCTTGTAGTATTTAATTCTTTTATTTCATTAATAAACATCCTTACCATTCCTATGCCATTTTCATGCTGGATAAAATCATCGTAGTATTGTGTTTCTGGTATGGGTAATCCGGCTTTGATATAAAACTCATCAGCAAGATAGACCATTCCTGTTTTGTACGTCTTCCTGAATTTCTTATGAAATTCTTCTACTAAGCTGATAGTTTTTTGGGCTAATTTTCTTGAAACCATAGGTATGCTATTTACATACTTTGTTTTTCCCACTGGAACTACGCCAATTGAACTTATCCCAGGATATAACGTGCTTAAATCAGTAATTGTCTTTATCAGGTTTGCGCCATCAGTGATATGTGGAATTACTACAATCTGACAGTGTGTTTTAATATTATTATCAATAAGGGACGAGAGATGTTGCATAATTAATCCTGCCTTGTCATTTTTGAATAATCTTCTCCGCAATTCTGGATCAGTAGTATGTACTGATACATAAAGGGGTGAGAGTTTTAGTCTGCCAATCCTTTGTATATCGTGTTTACTGATATTTGTTAAACTTAGAAAATTGCCAAGCAGAAAAGATAGGCGGTAATCATCATCCTTGAAATAAAGCTTTTTCCTCAATCCTTTGGGAAGACCATTAATAAAACAAAAATCGCAATTATTCTCACATTGTCGATATACTGGTTCTTCCAACTCAATTGCTATTTTTTCATCGGGCTCAAACACGACTTCTTTTTTTACACCTTTATTTTCAATTAATATCTTTCGAGTATTCGTAATATCATTATAGAATTGGTATTCTAAAAAATCATCAATCTTGTGATTATTAATACTCAATAATCGTGCGCTATTTGGGATTTTTGCATCATGTGAATGAATAACCCTAACCATATAGAATTATAAGACAATTTTCAGTAAAATTCAAGTGTTTCTTTAAGGTTGGAAACATTTTATCTAACCTGATTATTGACTTTACTCCAAATCCAGGTATAATGCACAAGTAATTTGTTTTAAACGCACCAAGATATTTTAAAGTATTGGAATTTCAAGCCAATACTTTGATTTAACAAGTAACCGAACGAAATGAGGTTATCTTGATGGATTTCAATGACTGGAGGCACAATGGGTAAGACCTTGGCAGAAAAAATTTTATCAGAAAAGAGCGGCCAGGATGCCTGCGCAAATGATATTGTTATCGCTAAAGTTGATGTTGCAGCATTCCAGGATGGTACTGGTCCGCTTGGTGTTAGACAACTTCAAAAGCTTAATATAAATAAGGTTAAGGCAGCAAAGTCAATATTCTTTCTTGATCACGCAGCGCCTTCTCCAAGAAAAGAGTTGTCGAATGACCATATGCTTCTTCGGGAGTTTAGTAAAAAGTCCGGTGCAATCCTTTCTGAGGTCGGCGACGGAGTTATTCATCAAAGATTGGTTGAATCCTTTGTCAAACCTGGTGACGTAGTAATTGGTGGGGATTCTCATACGTGTACTGCTGGTGCATTAGGAGCTTTTGCTACAGGAATGGGTTCGACTGATGTTGCCATTGGCATGGCAATTGGCAAGACCTGGTTTAAAGTACCAGAGACCTTTAGAATTGAAATTAATGGCAAATTTCAATCAGGTGTTTATTCTAAGGATCTTATTTTATATTTAATAGGTATGATTGGTGCTGATGGCGCAACGTATAAGGCACTTGAATTTGGTGGTGAAACAATAGAGAAAATGTCAATGGAGTCCCGATTTGTTTTATCAAATATGGCAGTGGAGGCCGGGGCAAAGGTTGGGCTTATTGCCTCTGACAAAATTACCAGAGAGTATTTAAAATCACGCGGAAGGCTGAAGGAATGGAAAGCACAGGTACCTGATATAGACGCAAAATACGAAAAGATCATAAAAATTGATGCCAATAAAATAGAGCCTCAGGTTGCTTTTCCTCATACAGTTGACAATACAAGAGCGATAAATGCGGCTAAAGGGAAAAAAGTTGATCAGATCTTTATTGGAACCTGTACTAACGGACGTATTGAGGATTTACAGATTGCAGCAAGCATTTTAAAAGGTAAAAAGCGTGCTTTTGATACACGATTAATTGTTGTCCCTGCATCGCGCGAGATTTATCTTAATGCAATGAAACTCGGTTTGTTAAAAATCTTTGTTCAGGCAGGCGCAATCATAATGGGTCCAGGATGTGGTCCTTGCGTAGGTGTTCATGAAGGTGTGCTTGGTGATGGAGAAGTGTGTCTATCAACTGCAAATAGAAATTTTAAGGGAAGGATGGGTAACCCTGAAGCATTTGTTTATCTTGCATCACCGGCGACAGCTGCTTACTCAGCAATTAAAGGCAAAATAAGTGATCCCAGAGAAGTGATAAAAAAGGTTAAAAAGGGGAAAATAAGGGTGAATAAGGGTAAAAAAGGGAGAGGAAATAGATAAGAGAATTTATGGTTGTAAATGGCCTGTGAAATAGAAGTTTTGAAAGCGGTAATGAAATTTAAAATTGCAAACAGAAGTATCAATAGTAGTAAAATTATGAGTTTAAAATTATTTCACGGAGCAAGTTAGTGTTTTTAAAAAAAGGAGATAAATTATGGCTAAACTAAAAGAAAAACTGGCACAAAAGATCCCACAATTACGGGATGAAATTAAGGGTTTTGTAAAAGAACATGCAAACAAGGTGATATCTGAGGTAAGTGTAGCGCAGGCATACGGAGGTATGCGGGGTGTTAAGGCACTTGTCTGTGATACTTCAGTCGTTCCACCTGATAAGGGTTTGATAATTCGTGGAACACCAATTGGAGAATTGAAGGATCAGTTACCTGAGGCAGTGTTCTATCTTCTCGTTACCGGTGAAATGCCTGATAATGAGGCTCTGGAAGATTTAAAAATGGATTTGAAATCACGATCCAAGGTACCTGATTATGTTTGGAAAACACTTGAGGCAATGCCCAAGGATTCACATCCTATGGTGATGTTCAGTCTTGGAATTCTTGCTATGGAAAAGGAATCAGTATTCAAAAAGAAATATAATGAGGGCATGAAAAAGATTGAATACTGGGATTCTACACTCGAAGATTGTTTAAATCTGATCGCCAAATTACCAACACTTGCCGCAGGAATTTATCGTATGCGATTTAATAAAGGTCCACGTATTGAGCCTGATCCAAATCTTGATTGGGCTGGTGATTATGCTCGTATGCTTGGTCTTGATGATTCTACAGGTGAATTTGCAAATCTGATACGCCTGTATATGGTTCTACATACTGATCATGAGGGTGGTAATGTTAGTGCCCATACGTGTCATTGTGTTGGTTCTGCGCTCTCTGATGCTTATTATGCGGTTTCAGCAGGTCTTAATGGTCTTGCTGGACCCTTGCATGGATTAGCAAATCAGATGTGTTTACGTTGGGCTATCATGGTTAAGGATAAATTTGGCGGCGTACCAACAGAAGACCAGTTACGCCAGTTTGCATGGGATACCCTGAAATCAGGACAGGTAATTCCTGGATACGGACATGCTGTTTTAAGGGTTACGGACCCGCGTTTTACTGCATTCCATGAATTTGGTTCCAGGGTTTGTGCTGAAGATGATCTATTCCAGATCGTAGCTAAAGTATTCAAAATTATTCCTGATGTTTTAAGAGAACACGGTAAGGCAAAAGATCCATGGCCCAATGTTGATGCTGCCTCTGGTTGTTTGCTCTACCATTTTGGCTTAACTGAATTCGAATACTATACAGTACTATTTGGTGTCTCAAGGGCATTAGGTATGTGCTCCCAGCTTATTGTCAGCCGTGCTTTGGGTGAAGCAATTGAAAGACCTAAATCAGTTACAACTGAATGGATGAAACAGGCAGTAGCAAAAGGATAACAGATAACCGAAAGCAGATAACAGATGGCAGATAGTGTAAAAAAATAAAATCTGTCATCAGATATCAGTTATCCAATATCTGTTTTTAATGTGGAGGAAAGCATGATTCTAAAAGGTAAAGTATGGAAGTTCGGGGATAGCATTTCAACGGATCTTATCTGTCCTGGAAGATACTTCCATCTCCGTTCAAATCTGCCTGAACTTGCCA
>JAGMEL010000233.1 GCA_023128195.1 Caldifarciminota bacterium
AAGATTGAACCCATTAATCCATAATTATAGAAGTCTATTGATTTTGGATTAATATTGGACCCGACATCGAGCATTACTGAGTAACCAAATTCAGCCGGAAGAGTGATGGCTAGACCGGCTCTTGAAAGCCCTTCAATTTTCCCTAATGTGATCATGCTGAATCCTAAAATTGCTCCTGTATTACCAGCGCTCACTACTGCATCGAGTTCTTTGTTCTTTAACAAGTTCATTAAAATACCAAGTGAAGAATTTCTCTTCTTACGTATTGCAACTGAAGGGATTTCATGCATTCCGATTACTTCATCGGCAAGTCGGAAATCAAACCCGAGTTCAGTTACATCATGCTCATAATCTCCCTTACCACATACTACTAAATCGCATATCGGGTCTTCCTTTAACAACCCGAGTGTTTCAAATTCATTCTTGGGGGCTGAATCTGAACCCATTAAATCAAAACCGATTTTCAAGTTTTCTTCTTTTCCTTCTTTGGTAGCAATACTAATTTGTCCTTATAATTACCGCAGTTTGGACATACCCTGTGCGGTAACTTAGGACTGTGACATTTAGGGCACTCAATAACCTGTATAGGTTTTGTTTTGTACTGCGAGCGTCTCTTATTTTTACGAGCGTGCGACTGTCTGCGTTTAGGTAATGCCATTTAACCTCCTTTCAATTTTCTTCTAATCTCCTTGTCACTCTTCTCCTTGTCTCATTTCTCCGGGTACATGTTCATTGCCGCAAACCACTTATTCAGCTTTTCAATTCTCTTATTCTTATCATCAGGTAATTTAAATGGTCTGCCGCGACAATCGATGATTAGACCAACAAGACCACCAATTGCCGTGGTTTCTAATGGTTTACCCCGACCTTCACCGACATTGAATCCCTTTTCAGGCTGTAGTATAAGTTTTGCTGTTTCACCTTGAGCAAGTGGTAGTAATACAATCTTACCATACTTAATAACTTTTTCATCTGCCTTACCGTTCTTATATTCGATCTTTATCTTAAGGACATTTGCCCCTTCTTTGCCTTCGCCAACCGGGGCAATACAATGGCCCAATGGTATAAGGCAATCTTTTTCAAAAACCTCGGTTGCTGACTCTTCGTGAACAGTTGAAAGCACACCAAGATGGGGCATCATGAATATTGAATCGACGGCAATGCGCGTTACACCCTCAGGGAGAAAGGCATCAATTGCCATAAGTGCTGCTTGATTCCTTCTTGGCGCATGGGATAGGCTGCCGCCGGAACCAATTATGATACTGAGTGACATTAAATTAATGAGAGTTTCACCGGTCATGGTTTGAGCAAAGGCGTCAGAGATTGTTCGCTCCTGCTGCACTCCTTTAAGACCAACCGCCATATTCTTATGTTGTTCAAAAGCCAGTCTTAAAGCCTCTCGTGCAATCGCCTGTTCAATCTTTAAATCTTCTAATGCACTTGGGATTGTTGTTGGACGGATCATTTTATTTCTGATTCTGTTTCTCAGACTTCGTTCATCAATGTCTTCAGGTAACCACCGCATAATATTTTCTATTCCGGCTTCAGCGAGTACATTGCTAATTGAGTAGGACATGCCAAGATTGGCACTGACAGTTCGGTTAAAGATCCCTTGAAATACTGAGAATACATCGGTTGTTGCTCCACCAATGTCAACACCTATTGCATCAATTTTTTCTTTTTTCGCAACAGTTTCGACTAAAAGTCCGACTGCCCCAGGCGTGGGCATAATGGGCACGTCGGTTTTTTTCATCAATTCCTTGTAGCCCGGAGCGTGTGCCATTACGTGTTCCATAAATTGATCGTGTATCTTATTTCGTGCAGGGCTCAGGTTCTCTCTTTCAAGAACCGGCCTCAGGTTTTCAACAATAACGAGTGCAGTATTTTCTTTCAATGTTTTCAGAATTATCTCTCGGGCATCTTTGTTCCCTGCATATATTACCGGCAATTCATAACCAGCTCCGAATCTCGGTTGTGGATCGGCGGCTTTTATTAATTCAGCCAATTCAACAACGTGGGAAACAGTTCCTCCATTTATTCCGCCCGAAAGCAGTATCATGTCAGGCCTCAAATTTCTTATTCTTTGTATTTTCTCATGCGGCAGTCTGCCGTCGTTTGAGGCGATTACATCCATAACTATCGCACCTGCACCGAGGGCTGCTCTTGCAGCACTTTCAGCAGTCATTGTTAATACTACACCAGCAACCATCATTTGTAGACCGCCGCCGGCTGAAGATGTAGATACATAAAGGTCTACACCTTCTTTATCCTTCACCCCTTTGATAATATTCTCGCCGTCGAGGAGTTTGGTACCTGAAAGTTCTTCAACTTCCATTACAGCATTTAAAACGCCTTTAGTGACATCCTCAAAGGGTGCCTCAACAGTTGTCGGCGCTTCGCCCCGAACAACGAGACGGTATTCTTCTCCCTTTTTTTCTATTAATATCGCCTTGGTAGTAGTACTGCCACAATCAGTGGCGAGAATTCTTTTCGGATCTTTTAACTTCATCCCTTTCCTCCTCAAGACGTTCAATTTCACAGATTAACATCTCGATATTATTTCTGTCTTCTAACATCGCGGCAATTTCTTCATATTCACGACGGGAAAATAGAGCGCGATAAAAAGGCTGCATAAAAATTAGAAACTGATTTCCTAAAAATGATAAAGGTTTGGAAGATTCCAAGAAGACGATTGCAACTGGTGATAAACGATAATCTATCACTTTTTGGGCAATTTGGTTTATCAAGACCTTTTTTCGCTCTTCTGTTACTTCAAACTTTACTTCGTCCATATGGTCTTTAACTCTTTAATCGCCTTTACCTCATCAAGGCGGCGCACCGGTGTTGAGTGCGGTGCTGTTTTTAAGATGTCTGGATTATCGTCAGCCTCTTTGCGTATCTTCTTCATGACCTCGATAAATTTATCAAGTGTTTCCTTTGATTCGCTGTCTGTCGGTTCGATCATTAGTGCCTCGCTAACAATTAAAGGAAAATATACAGTGGGGGCGTGGAGGCCAAAGTCTAATAACCTTTTTGCTACATCAAGAGTTTTTATACCACGTTCTTTTAAGTTTTTCCCTGATAAAACACCCTCATGCATACAAAAATCCGAATACGCAAGATAGTAATCATTCTTCAATGATTGAATAATATAATTTGCATTAAGGATTGCTGATTTTGAGATTTCTTTTAAGCCCTGCTCACCAATGATTCTCAAGAATGTATAGGCTTTGACCATTACCAAAAAATTACCATGGAAAGTCTGGACCTTACCTATTGAATGGGGTATATCATAATTCAAGAAGTATGTTTTATTATTCATTGAGACAGTGGGAGCTGGCAAGTAATTTTCCAGTATTTTTCTGACCGCTACGGGTCCGGAACCTGGCCCGCCACCGCCATGAGGGGTTGAGAATGTTTTGTGTAGATTAAAGTGAACTGCATCAAAACCTGAATCTCCGGCGCGGGTAATGCCCAATAAGGCATTTAAATTTGCTCCATCAAGATAGACTAACCCGCCCTTTTGATGGACAATTTCAGTGATCAGTTTCACGCTTTTTTCGAACAGACCCAGGGTATTTGGATTGGTAAGCATTAATCCGGCAACCTCATCAGTCATTAATTCCTTCAATTTATCTATGTCAACAAGACCTTTATCATTTGATGGCAAGGTAACAGGTTTAAATCCCGAGAAATTTACACTTGCAGGATTTGTTCCATGTGCTGAATCAGGAACAAGAATATATTTTCTATTCTCATTTTTTTTGTTAAAATAAGCCTTGAACATACTGATTGCAGAGAATTCACCCTGGGCACCTGCTGCCGGCTGTAGTGTAATGGCTTCTAAATTAACAATCTTTTTCAAATATTCACCGAGCTCATACATTAATTTTAAGGCACCCTGCGTGGTCTTTTCTGGTTGAAGTGGATGGATATTTGTAAAACCTTCTAACCTTGCTGCTTCTTCATTGATCTTTGGATTGTATTTCATGGTACAGGAACCGAGTGGATAGAAGTCTTCATCCACATGATGATTTAGAACTGAAAGGTTCACAAAATGCCTCATTACCTGGGGCTCGCTTACTTCAGGCAATTCTGCTGGCGATTTACGTCGATGAATTTCTGATACATCTATTTCAGGCACATCGCATGCTGGCAAAGAGTAACCTTTTCTTCCAGTCTCTGATATCTCAAAAATCAGTTCCATTTTATTCCTTTGATTAACCCTGGTGGATCTTTACAAAACGGGCAAATGATCTATCGTACGTTTTTTCAACATCATCCGGAAAACAGCAGGCAGGTAATTCATTTATATTCAAATGGTATCTGATGCATTCGCAGCATTTTCCTTTTTTTGAGCAGGGTTCATAAGTGCAATTGCAATGTTTTAAATTCTCATTTATATTGCATTCCATTGGACATTATATATAAATAAAATCTAATGTCAACTGATTTGACCCCACAATCTACAGCACCAAAACAATTGACTTTGGGACAATAATTAATATACTCTTCATTGAGAATTATTATGCTACTGACGACTACGATGTTATTAAAGGGTAAGATGAAATGGAAGATTTAAGAGAAAAAGCGTTTAAATTATTACAATCAAATAAAAAACAAGGGTATAGTAAACATTTAAAAAGAGACTATTTTTATTTTGCGCCGGATGAAATTCATTATCATCAATGGTTCTGGGATTCCTGTTTTCATGCTATAGTTATGACCGAGTTTAAGGTTGAACTGGCAATTAAGGAAATCGATGCACTTCTCTCATGCCAGACTGAGTCAGGTTTTTTACCTCATATAATATTCTGGAAATGGAGATTAATTGACATATACCAGTATTTTAAATCCTGGAAAAAAGAGATTCACCCTAAATTCAGGTTCTTTACTGCTGAGATCCAGCCCCCGGTTATTGGTATAACATTAAGGAGAATATACGAGAAAACAAAGAGTCTTGAATTTTTGAAAAAATATCTTCCCAGGATCCAAAAATATTTTGATTACCTTAAAAAAGAAAGAGACCTCGATAAAAATTCTCTCATTTCAATAATTACACCAATGGAATCAGGAATGGATATGGCACCACAATTTGACATACCTTTTGGAAATCATGAAAACGATCCTGTGGACACCAAAGGAAAAATTTCTGCTATGCTTGGAAAATACAAGAAAGTAAAATGGAATCTGCGGGGAATCTATAATCTTGACATCTTTAATTTTGAGGATGTGGCGGTTAACACAATATATCTTCTTTCCCTTGAAAACCTTGTTTATTTGTGGGATATTATCGACAAAGACAAAAGTAGAAAGGTAAAAGAGCACTATGAAAGGGTCAAGAAAAGATTGATTGAGCTATTCTGGGATGAAGAGGATAAAATTTTCTATGGTCTCTATCATAAGGGGGGCAAGGAATTTAAGGCTAAAATAAAGACAGTTTCATCATTATTCCCTTTATGTCTCGATATACCCAAGAAATACGTTGACAGCCTTATCGAACATATGGTCAATAAAAAGGAATTCTGGCTTACGTATCCTATTCCTTCGGTTTCAAAAGATGAAAAATCTTTTGGACCATTGACTGATACACGATACATATGGCGAGGAACAACATGGATTAATACGAACTGGTTTCTCGCAAAAGGTCTTTTAAGACATGGTGAGAAAGAACTTTATAAGAAATTGAAGGCAAAGACCATTGAGCTCATTGAAAAACATGGTTTTTGCGAATACTATGACCCGATTACTGGAGAGCCTGGAACGGCGATGAGAAATTTCGGATGGTCAACACTTGCTATTGATATATGAGGTTTTTATATAAGAAAATTTGTTAAAAGCATTCTTTTAAAAAAAACTGAAAGGAGAGTAAACAATGAAAGCTTTGATCTTCGGAGGTTCAGGCAAAATTGGTTCTGCAATTGCCTGGGATTTATCTAAGGATAAAGAAATTGAAGAGATAGGTATTGTGGGTAGGCGAAAGCAAGCCCTTGAGAAAGTAAAAAACTGGATCGGCAGTGATAAGGTGAAAGTATGTGTTCTCGATATAAATAATAAACAGGATAGTATAGACTTAATGAAGCAATATAAAGTTGGTGTGCTCGCATTACCTAACAGAAAAACGAGTTATAAGGTTGCTCACAATGCAATTGAGGCAGGTTTGAATATTATTGACACGATCGAAGAGTTTCACCGTACGCCGGATCCATTCGAGATCGAGGGATTGGAACTTCCTCCTGGAATGGCGCTTGAGGAGTATGGTGAGTGGCTTCATAATAAGGCAGTAGAGAATGGTGTCACATTTGTTGATGGAATGGGTTTTGCTCCAGGTTTAAGTAATGTTACTCTTGGCCAGGGTATTAGAAATATAGACGAGGCGGAAAAGGCAGTAGCAAGGGTAGGTGGTATTCCTTCTAAGGAAGCAGCACAGAAACATCCGCTTAGATATATGATTACCTGGGCATTTGAGCACGTGCTTCGTGAGTATATGATTAAGTTAAAGGTAATAAAGAACGGTGAGATTGTGGAGGTTGATGCGACGATTGATCGGGAGCGCTTCAGATTCAATAAATTTGGAAAGGATGAAGAGTTAGAGTGCGCTGTTACACCGGGTATGCCCAGTTTTCTTTTTACAAGAACTCAACTCAAGGAATTTGCCGAGAAGACTGTGCGGTGGCCCGGTCACTGGCAGGGAATAGAGACCTTAAAAGAGTGCGGATTGCTCGATATCGAACCAATAGATTTTAAGGGCAATAAAATAATTCCTCGCGAATTTTTATTGGCAATGATAACACCGCGACTTCTTCCAAATGAAGGTGAAACAGATGTGTGCGTTATGTATAATACATTAATAGGAAAGAAAGATGGCAAAAAGGTGAAGATCGAATATTTTATGTGGGATGAGCCAAAGGACAAAGATATTTCCGCAATGATGAGAGTTACCGGATTTCCTATGGCAATTACTGCAAAATTTATGTTGCAAGGATTGATAAAGGAAAAAGGTATAGTTGCACCTGAGGATGCTATTAACGGAGAGCTATACGATAAATTTATGGAAGAATTGAAAAAGAGAGACATAAACATTCTTGAGGTTTCTGAGGTAATGGAATAGAATAACCCGATCTGATGTCCTTTTTTCTTCACTTTACTCTTTAAATCACCCCGCCCTTTTGAAAAAGGGCGGGGGATCGAAAAGTTACTCTCTTCTTTTGTACTTCGCTCGAGCAATAACTTCTACTGCAAACAGGTTGGTTTGATGCAAAAAAAGTAACGTAATTGCCCAATTTACCCACGCCCCTCACAGAGGA
>JAGMEL010000234.1 GCA_023128195.1 Caldifarciminota bacterium
TTGATAATAGGGGTCCTTGGGGGGAGATACATGCAAACGATTCTATTGTAGAACACTTTGTAACTACACCTCACGGAGCGTTTGCTTTTATTGCTAATAGCAGGTTCGGATGGGGCGACCCTTACGGAACTAATGGAGCTTCTCAGTATTACGACCGCCAATTTTTTGACGCTATATTTTCAGAAGGCATTGAAGAAATAGGAAGAGCAAATCAAGACTCAAAGGAAGACAACATAGGATTTCTCTCTCAAGAAGCAATGAGATGGGTTTATTATGAACTGAATCTCTTCGGAGATCCAACAGCAACGATCCCACCTCAACCTAATGATTTTACACCTTCACTTACTGATGGAAGCCTTTCGCCAACTTCTGGAGACCAAAAAACTCTATTTACATACAACGTAACTTATACTGATGCAGATAATAACCCTCCAATTTATATTAATGTATTAATAAATGAAACATCTTACCCTATGGAAAAACAGGATTTAATGGATGAAGATTACACTGATGGCTGTAAATATAATTATTTTACGTACTTACAACCTGGAAATTACAATTATTCATTTGAATGCGCAGATTATAAATTTTTTACTAATACAGGAGTAACCATCGGTCCTTCAGTTTCAGAAAGCCCAAATTTAAATTCACCTATTTTGAGTAATGGACAAGTTTCTCCTCCAAGTGGCGTAAAACATTGGGATACATTTAAATTCTCAGTAATTTATTCGGATGCTGATAATAATTTGCCGGAATACGTTAATATAATACTAAATTCGATAACATATCCTATGGCACAACTAGATTATTTAGATTCAAATTATATGGATGGATGCGTATATACTTTCAGCACAACTTTACATCAAGATGGTGATCAAAATTATTCGTTCGAGTGTTCTGATGGTGATTTTACTCATACTATTGGTCCCTTTAGTGGACCCTCTGTATACGAATTATTGAATTATACTATGATCCCTGATTATGAGTATAATTGGATTGATGCATCTGGTGGAACAGAATTATTACTAGACAACGATGGATATTCAACACAATCTTTACCTTTTGACTTTCAATTTTACAACAGGACATTTTCAACCATATATTTAAGTGCAAATGGATATTTAAGCTTCACAGACTCAATGCCTTATGAATGGTGGCCTATCCCTTTACCTTCGGCAGACTATAGGCATTCTTACCTTTTAGCTCCATTTAGGACTGACTTATATACCGAATATGCAGGTGGTACGGGTACTATTTATGTTCAATCATTCGGTAATTATTGGGTTGCTGAATGGCAGAATATCGCTTGTTGGGGGGGGCTTGCTGGTTCTTTTGAAGTAATTCTGTATGATACTGGAGAAATCATCTTTAATTACGATTATATCGATTATATTGATCCTTATTCCGGGTATACTTGTGGATTAAATTTAGGTGAAGACACTAGATTTTATAATTCGTATCAAGATTTAACCACAGAAACTGAGGATTTTTCGTTATATTTTTACGCAATGACTAATGATTTTGCTCCAGAATTATCTTTAGAATCTGTCATACCGACAAGTGGATATCAAGATACTCTGTTCAGTTTCAGCGTTACTTATACCGACCAAGATAACAATCCACCAGTTCAAATGGATGTTATTATAAATGGTACAACTTACCCTATGGAAAAGCAAAACCCATCTGATGATAA
>JAGMEL010000235.1 GCA_023128195.1 Caldifarciminota bacterium
AATATATTGCACCGCTTGCAGTTGGTATACCCATCCTGTTTCCATAATCCCTGACACCGCGAATTACACCTTTTATAATTGTTAGCGGATGCAGAATGCCTTCAGGCAATTTTTTATAATCATACTGAGGTGAAGCAAAACAAAAGATATCTGTATTCATTATAGGTTTAGCACCAAGCCCGGTTCCAAGTATGTCGCGAATGACTCCACCAATCCCCGTTGCTGCACCGCCATATGGTTCTAATGCAGAAGGATGATTGTGAGTCTCTACTTTGAAACAAACGCCATAGTCCTCATCAAATTCGATTACGCCGGAGTTATCATGGAATACAGACAAACACATTGGATGATCAATCTCATTTGTCGCTTTCATGATTGTATTCTTTAACAGATTATCTATTTCTTCTCCATTGAACTGTATCCTGCCAAGAAAAGTTTTGTGTCGGCAGTGTTCACTCCAGGTCTGAGCAATCGTCTCCAATTCAACATCAGTCGGTTTTTTCCCCACTCCAATAAAATATTGTTTTATCTTCTCCATCTCAATATCAGAAAGAAAAAGACCCATCGCGCGACTAACCTTCATCAGATCGCCACTCAGATCAATTTTTAAAATATGAAATTTATACGCTGAAGGTTTATATACTTCTTCCTCTGCATGTCTTATATGTTGAACAAGAGGGTTATAAAGGAATAGACTTGCACATTCTTTCAATTTTGTTTCATCAAAAATACCTTTAAAAATATAGTTTATTCCTGTTTTTGCGGCGTTAATTTCAATTCCAAGATCAACAATCGCCTTTTTGATACTGTCTTCTTTTGGATCGGTCACTCCAGGATTATATAATATTTCAAAACCCTCTGGTTCACCAATATAATATTCTTCAACAACCGAATCACATAAAAGCTCTTTAGCAATAAATTCAGCCTGGCCCTTTGATAACTCCCCATGCAGATAGTATACGTCTCTAACTTCTACATATTCAATACCCTCAAGTCCAAAGGATTTAAACTCTTCTTGTATAAACTTACCACGCGGGTCGTCTCTTCTTCTTATTTCAATGCGATACACAGATACTCCTTTTTTTATTTAGCCTGTGGCTAAATACCCACGCAAACCCATTTTCCATCCTTTTCCTCCCAGTCTCCCCATCTCCTTGTCTTTATTATTTGCCTTTAATAGCCCTTTTAAGCCCTCTCTACGCCCTCTTGAGCCCTTTTATATTTATATTTCGTTCATAGTTTCACAGTTCTGATTATAAGCCCTATTAAAAGTGTGATTACTATGGTCAATAAAATCAGGAGAATGGTTATGACAATCCTTAATTCGTCACTCTTTTCGTATAATGGTTCATTCTTCTGTTGCGAAACGAAAAAGATTTTGCTGAGCATCCACCTCCTTTAGCATCTCAATTGCCTCTTGTACCAATGGGTCATGAGCTACCCTGACTCGATAGCCCTCTTTTAAACCCCACAGGTTACTGAATATATTCTGTTTCAATCTTTTTTTCAACGATGTTTTTATAGAATCATATTCTTCCTCAGTAAATTCCAAATCCTTTTCCATTATATAAACAGCAAAATCATTAAGCACTTTTTCATCAACTTCAAAATCCTTATCAATATTCTTGTGTGTAGCAGTATATTGAACCACAAAATCAAAATTGAGCCCTTTAGTCAAAATCTCAATTTCAAATTTTGACATTTTGGGAAACTCGATAATAACATCAGGCGTTATCCCACCTTCCCCATATACTTTGCGTTTGAGTGGGCCTAAAGTAGTAAAAACTTTCTTTTCAATTTCTGAGGTATCCTCTTCAGTACCATATTCTTTGCTCAAATCAGTTCCTTGTAAGTCGGCTGGTTTATGAATACTTCTACCTGATGGCGTGTACCAACGTGCAGTAGTCACCTTTAGAGCAGTACTGTCATCAAAAGGGCCCACAATATGTTGAACAGAACCCTTACCAAATGTATTGGTTCCAATAATTAAGCTTCTTTCCCAATCCTGCAATGCACCGGCTACAATTTCAGAAGCTGATGCCGTACCACCGTCTACCAGAATTATCATTGGGAAATGACCATAAGGAGAAGACCTTTTTGATTTAAAAACCCTTTCCTTTTCAATCCTGCCCCTTGTTATTACTACTTCTATGTTTTTTGATAAAAAAAGTTCGCTAATAGCAATCCCTTCATTGAGCAAACCACCAGAGTTCAGTCTAAGGTCAAAGATAATCTTCTCAGCACCAAGAGAAAATAAAGAATCTAATGCCGACTTAAGTTCCTGATCTGCCCTACGATGAAAATTTGTCAGTTGGACATAACCAATTTTCTCATCGACCATGCCAAAATAAGGCACTGCATCCAGTTTGATTATTGCCCGCGTGATTTCAACATCAAAAGGTTCATCTATCATCGGTCTTAATATTGTAAGAACGACCTTTGTCCCTGGTTTACCTCTGATCTCGTGCACTACAACATCAACCCCCTTATCCCCAGTAGATACTCCATCAACCTTTATTATACCATCGCCAGATAATAAACCCGCACGATGGGCTGGGGTTCCTTCAAGAGGCGAGATTACTGTAATTCTCTTATTACTTTTACCTATTGTTGCACCAATACCACCGAATTCACCTTTTGTCGACATCATCAAAGCCTTATATTGCTTTTTTGAAAGATAATCTGTATGCGGATCCCCAAGTGCCTCAATCATGCCGTTAATAGCGCCCTTTAGCAAACTATCTATTGGGATTTCATCAACATAATTGCTTTCGAGTTCCTTAAGTACCATATTGAAAATACGCAATTGTGTATAGGTATCAGATTTCGCCCATAAACTACTGCCAATGAATATCCCGCATATTAAAGATATCCCCACTAATAAAATGAATATTTTTTTCATAATTTGTACCCCTTTCTAATTAAAAATTCTTTTACGTATTCAATAACTTCATTTTCCAGCACATCAACAGGTTTTTCACCATTCAGAAGTTTAACCCTCTTTTTCGCCCTACGTGCAAGCCGTAAATAACCCTCGCGCACTTTCTGGTGATAAACCTTTTTTTCTGTTTCCATTCGGTCGTCAAATACACCGCGCTCCCGCCCTTTTAATATATCAATATCAAAAAGAAAAGTCAAATCCGGCTTTATACCGGCAGTAGCAAACCTATTAAAAACAGAAATTAATCGGTTAGGTAAATTCCGTGCATAAATTTGATAGGCAAAAGTAGAATCGGCAAAACGATCAGAGACTACAACTTTTTTTTCTTTTATTGCAGGAAGTATTTGTTCATAAATCAGTTGACTGCGAGCAGCAAGGAACAATAATACCTCACACCTTGAATGAATTTCTCTATATTTTGGGTTCAAAAGAATTTCTCTAATCGCTTCCCCAACTACAGTACTACCTGGTTCACGGACACTAATGTGAGATATCTTTTTGCTTAAAAGCCATTCAACCAATCTCTTTGCCTGGGTCGTTTTACCAGAACCTTCGACACCTTCAAAACTAATAAATACACCGCGCTTCACGCCGTGCATAACGAATTTATTTAACGCCTTTCTTGATCTTCATCCCATATTTTTTAATGAAATTCTCGGTCTTCTCGCGACAAATATAATCAGGATATTGAACTGGGGGCGATTTAAAGAAATAACTTGAGGGTTCAATTACTGCACCGCTGAGTTTATTGTCGAGTGCCAATTTTGCACATCTTATGGCATCGATAACAACTCCTGCAGAATTTGGCGAATCCCAAACTTCGAGTTTTATCTCGATATTTAATGGAACATCACCAAAGGTTCTTCCTTCAAGTCTCATATGCGCCCATTTTCTGTCCTTTAACCAGGCAATATAATCAGATGGTCCTATATGTATATTATCTGCGCCGATATCATATTTTAAGAGTGATGTCACTGCCTGAGTTTTTGAAATCTTTTTTGACATAAGTCTTGACCGCTCAAGCATATTCAAGAAATCAGTATTACCACCAACATTCAACTGTGATGTTCTTTCAAGCTTTACACCACGATCATTGAAAAGATTGACTAAAACACGATGCAGA
>JAGMEL010000236.1 GCA_023128195.1 Caldifarciminota bacterium
GGGGTAATGTGAATAAATTAAATACCTAAATGCCTAAAGCCCCTTAGATGTTTACTATCTAAACGGGGTAAATACCTGAATTATAATGACAAATTCCAAAATTCAAATGCCAAATCAATACCAAAGACCAAATGGCAAAATCCACGTTTATCGTTATACGGCATCGCCGCCCGTATCGTTGGTCGTTTTACGTTTATGGTTTTTATGTTTTTAGCCTTAAAACGATGCCGTAAAACCAAACGGGTAGCCATGCCATACAACGAACAACGATGCCTTCCCGAGCCTTTTTATTAATATGTCGTTCCGGATTCGTACTCTGATTTGTTCAGATGAACTCCAGGATTTATAATACAGTTCCTTCCAATATTTATATTAGAAGCTATACTGACTTTTTTTCCGATCAGGGTTATGCCAGTAGATAAATGATTGGGAAAAGTTTTATTTGGGATAGATTTTCCTACACCAATAACAACTGAATTACCAATATCAACAGATTTATCAATTATGCATTTGTTGATGACTACATTGGAACCAATGATTGTATCGTGAAAGACTACGGAGTCTGAGACTGCTGTATTTCTATGAACTTTTACGCCCGGCGACAGAATAGAATTCTGTACGTTTCCTTCAATAATACACCCACGTGCAATAATTGAATTGGAGACCTTGGAACTTCGACTAAAATATGCGGATGGGCTATCGCCAATTTTACCTTTAACAAAGTGGTTTGTTTTTATTTGCCAGTCTTTAATTCTGAGACCGGATTCCTTTTTCAAGATATCCATATTTGTATTCCAGTAGGCATCAATAGTGCCAACATCTCGCCAGTAGCCGCTAAAATTGAATCCAAATACCCGATTTTTATTAAGCATTACAGGAATAACATCTTTTGCAAAGTCTACTCCACCTTTTTTGGCAACCTGATTTAATACATGGATAAGGATCTCTTTACTAAAAATATATATTCCCATTGAAGCCAGATTAGATTTTGGCTTTTTTGGTTTTTCTGTCCATTTTTGAATCTCACCCTCTTCACTAATTTCAGCAATTCCAAAATGATGCGCATCTTTTATTGGTACTTGTATCAGGCATAAAGTTGCATCAGCCTTTTTCTTGATATGATATGCAATCAGTTTATTATAATTCATATTATAGATATGGTCCCCCGAAACAACCAAAACCAATTCAGGACAAAAGTCTTCAATGAATTCGAGGTTTTGATAGACTGCGTCTGAAGTTCCTTTGTACCAATCAGAAATTTCCTCTCCTGTTTTCGGTGGCAGTATTTCGACGAGTCTTGTTCGACCGCATAAATCCCACGGCCTACCACTATCAATATGTCCCATTAATGAAAGCGGTTTGTATTGTGTAAGAATACCTACAACATCAATGTTGGAGTTGGCAATGTTACTCATTGTAAAATCAATAATACGGTATATCGCGCCAAATGGAATTGCTGGTTTTGCGCGTTGACGAGCAAGGATGTTAAGTCTTGATCCCGCACCACCAGCGAGAAGCAGCGCAATAATATTTTTGTTCATCGTATTGTGCTTCCTGATTTGATTTCTTGATTCGTGATGCGGGCAGAGGGGTAGATGACTGTGTTGGCTCCGATTACAGTATTATTGGGGATAGTTGTTTTTCTTCCTAAAACTGTAATACCGGAACTTAATAGATTGCTGAATTCTGCCGAGGGTTTTTTTTCGCCGGGACTACGGATAACAACGTTTTTACCTATCCGTGAATCTTTGTCACAGATAACCTTGTTCAGTTTTGCATTGAGTTCTATTTTTGTATCATGGAATATTATTGAATCAACTACCTCTGCACCACATTCGACTTTAACCCCAGGTGATAATATAGAGTTTTTAACTTTCCCTTCAATAATGCATCCCTCACTGATTACTGAATTTGAAACCGCTCCATTGATAGATGCTGGCATACGGTCACCATGAATACATCTTTCAAACAGATTTGTTCTTATTTGCCATGCACCTAAGTTTATTTTCCCCGTTAAAAAATCCATATTCGTATTGTAATACGAATCTATAGTACGAGCATATGCCCAGTATTTCTTAAATTTAAATGCGAAAGTTTTCCGGTCAGGAATAATGTTTGGGATAATATCTCTACCGAATTCATGCGATGACGCGCCGGCGTTTTTTTTCAGAATATCAATTAAGAAATTTTTTTTAAAAATATATAATGTCATAGACACCCAATCTGACAGGGGGGATGTTGGTTTCTCCAGATACCCGGTTAATCGTCCAATTTTGTCAATAATACCGTATCCGAATCTTGTACTTTTAGTTTTTAATTTTGTAAAGCAGATTGTAGCATCAGCCCGTTTTTCTATATGGTATTTGATGAATGGCTTGTAGTCCATTCGATAAATATGATCTCCCGAGGCAATTAAAATGTGGTCTGTGTTAAATTCTTCAATATAAGAAATATTTTGATAGACTGCGTCAGCAGTTCCTTTATACCAATCTGATCCTTCTAGACCACGATAGGGCGGTAGTATACGAATTCCTCTTTTCCTTCCGATAAAATCCCAGTGTTCACCTGTTCCAATATGGCGTACTAAACTGTGAGGCCGATATTGTGACAGAACACCAACATTATTTATTCCTGCATGCATAAGATTACTGAGTACAAAATCAATGATACGATATATGCCAAAGACAGGTAATGCTGACTTTGCCCGTTTTTCAGTCAGGCAGAGTAATTCATCAACCCTACCTCCAGCAAGAACAAGGGCTAATACTTCATTCATAGGACATCTCATTATAGAAAATTAAGGAGGTCTGTCAATATGTGCACTATAAGGGTATCAGAGGATCAGAGTATCAGGATATCAGGAAATATTTTACCTGGTACTCTGGTATCCTGATTTCCTGATAACCTAAGTTGTAGTTATCCAATTGTCTCCCTAACAATATTCTCCTTCTCCTCTGTTGGTAGATCACCGAGTACATTAATTACCTGGGCATCACGGAAATAACGCTCAACAGGGTAATCTTTCATATAGCCATAGCCGCCAAGAATCTGAATTGCTGATGTTGTAATCTCAACTGCTGCTTGTCCTGTGAAGTATTTGGCTATTGCGGCAGCTCTGCAATAATTTTTATCAGCATCGTATTTCATCGCTGCATTATATGTTAACAGGCGCGCCGCTTCGATTTTTGTAGTCATATCAGCAATCATCTCTCTAATCATACCGAACGTTATGATTGTTTCATTAAACTGAATCCTTTCTTTCGCATATTTTATTGCAGTTTCTGTAGCACCCTGGGCAATACCGAGAGCGATCGCAGCAAAACAGATCCTTGCCATATCCTGTGTCTCGCGTAAAACCGCACTGCCCTCATGTCCCTTTCTGATTACTGTGCTGGACAACACTGAATAGTTTTTAAATATAACCTCGCTGATACCTGCTGCCTTCAACCCGATGATATTTTGGTTTTTGGATATTTTGACATCCGGTGATGGATTCTCGACTATGAAAACAGATACTTCTTTTTTGTGCTCAGAGGTTGGCAAAAACATGGTAAATGGACCGTTTGCCTCGGCATTCAGGACAAATGGATTTTTACCATTTAAGAGTACATTTTCATCTTGTTGTTCTGTTGTTATTTCGTTTGTAGTAAAATTGGCAGAGCCACCAATAATTTCGCCGGTAGCAGCGGGAGGCAGATATTTTTTCTTCATCTCATCGCTACCGAATTTCAAAATTGGATTGATAAATAAAATATTATGTGTCGCAATGATTATTGCTGTTGATGTACAGACCTTACTGATTTCTTCCAGTGAAACGACGAGTCCCATGAGATCCAATGCTGCACCACCCATGTCTTCAGGAACCATGGCACCAAGGATACCCATTTCAGCAAGTTGTTTTATGTTGTCTGATGGAAAACTGCATGTTTTATCCAATTCGTCAACTTTTTCCAAAATAACCTGCTGGGTAAATTTTCTTAATTCATTTTGTAGTAATACACATTCTTGATTTAGTTCCATTCTTACTCCTTCTCTCTTTTCCTGATTTCTCTTGTGAGCTCAAGGGCAATGATTGCTCGTTGAATTTGATTTGTTCCTTCGTATATCTGGGTGATTTTGGCATCGCGTAGTCTCTTTTCTATATTATATTCCTTTAACACCCCATACGGTCCCATAATTTCAATCGCCTCAGTTGTAATCTTCATTGCTATATCAGAAGGATAGAGTTTGGCAAATGACGACTCTTTTGAAAAAGCTTTTGCTCCGGAATCGATCATACGTGCTGTTGCGTAAAGCAATGCGCGCGCTGCTTCAATCTCAGTTGCCATGTCAGCGATACTTCTTTGGATATACTGATTATTTAGAAGATCATTTTTAAAGGTAAAGTCCAATACGGATTCAAAAGTACCCTGGGTAATGCCGAGCGCCATAGCACCAACACCCGGTCTTGCGCGATCGAAATTACGCATTGTATAAATAAAACCCATTCCTTCTCTACCCATTAGGTTTTCTTTAGGAACTTTACAATCACTAAACACGAGTTCTGTTGTGACTGATGTTCTGATACCCAGTTTATTTTCTTCCTTACCATAGGATAGTCCGGGCATATCTTTTTCTATGATGAATGCCGAGATGCCGCGTGCGCCTCTGGATTTATCGGTAGATGCGAGTATAGTGTAGACATCAGAGACACTGGCATTTGAAATAAATTGTTTAACTCCATTCACAATATAATAATTTCCTTCTTTTCTTGCGGTTGTTTGTATATTTGCCGCATCACTGCCAGCACTGGCTTCGGTTAATGCAAAGGCACAGAGTAGTTCACCGGTAGCAATTTTCGGCAGATATTTTTTCTTCTGCTCCTCGTTTGCATAATGGACGATAGGTCCACTACCCAATGCACCAACCGCATAGGCAGTTGCGGCACCAGCGCAGATTCGAGCAATCTCTTCGCACGCAATACACATATCCATGATCCTTGCTCCGCTTCCACCATATTCCTCGGGGATAAAAATTTTTAACAAACCCTGTCTTCCTATTTCTTTTACCAATTCAAGAGGGAATTCAGCTTTTTCATCGAGTTCATCGCGAATAGGCAGGATCAGTTTTTCTGCAATCTCACGTGCTTTTTGTTTTAATCTTTTTTCATCATCACTGAAAAAATATTCCATCAGACCTCCTTATCCGCCTTAGACGGATAAATGCCTAAAATCCAAAATTCCTAAAATGCCTAAACTTCAATCGAAATTTGGAAACCTCTCCCACAAATATTTTAGCTCTTTAAATGTGGGAGTGACTTCTAAGTCGCGATTATAACATTAAACGATTTTTTATAGTCTACAAAATTTTGTCATAATGTCAAGGCTGTCAAAAATGGATTTTTCATATTCAATAGAGAGCGATGAATATTTTTTCAGAGCCCTCCAATGTTTGTCTTGACATTTCTGCAAATTTGAATATTATTATTTGATGTCCTTGATAATACTTTTGTTAGTATGGGGGATTAATGGTGACGTCTTTGATACGTCAAATAATGATGATTCAAGTATTACAGTTGCTTTAGCAAGCAATACAGTTGTAGATTCATTAGAACACTTGAAAAGTTCGAAGCCTCCTGCTCCTCCGACAAAGGTTTTGCCAAAGGATAAACCCAATGATGCAGGTGGTAGTATTATTGTTACCTGGATAAAATCTTCTGATGATGTAGAAGGAGATGAATTAGTAAAGGAGTATCTGATATTTCGTTCGGGTACTCGGGATGGGGAATTTGAATTGATCGAAACCGCGAGTAAGGGTTTTGAGAAATTTGTTGACGGTACGACAATTGACGGCACTCGATATTATTACATGGTAAAAGCCTCTGATGGCGTATTACACTCACAACCAGAAATAAGTGAAGCAGTTAGCTCGAGTGCTCAGTGGTTTCATACCGGTAGGGTAAACATGCTCGTGGCTGCAGTAATAATTTCCTTCCTTATATTATGGTTTATAAGACAGGCGAAAAGCGGTAAGGAGATTTACATCCGTCCAATTGCCGGATTAGAAGCGGTGGATGATGCAGTAGGAAGGGCAACAGAAATGGGCAAACCAATTATGTACATTCCCGGTATTATGGACATGGATAACATGCAGACAATTGCCAGTGTAGTTATCCTTGGTAGAGTAGCACGTAAGGCAGCCCAATATGAGACCCCGCTCTTAGTCCCTTGCTCGAGGTCAATTGTCATGAGTGCTGCTCAGGAAACTGTCAAGGAAGCCTATCTCGATGTTGGCAGACCGGATGCATATAATGCGGACAAAATCAGCTATTTGACCGACGACCAATTTGGTTATGCTGCCGGTGTCGATGGAATGATGCTCAGGGAAAAACCAGGTGCAATATTCTACATGGGTTGTTTTTATGCTGAATCTTTAATCTTAGCAGAAACCGGACATTCTACCGGAGCCATTCAGATTGCCGGAACTGCTATGCCGTCTCAATTACCTTTCTTTGTTACGGCATGTGATTACACGCTTATTGGAGAAGAGCTTTTTGCGGCAAGTGCATATCTTTCAAAAGAGCCCCTGCTTCTTGGAAGTCTCAAAGGACAGGATATGGGAAAGGCGATTTTAATTGCTGTTCTTGTAGGCGGAGTGATTTTGGTGAGTTTGGGATTCACGAAAATAATCGCCTGGTTGACGACTGGATAATTAAATGAAGAAACAGATTCCTTTAATTATAACATTTATTGCAGGTATGGTGATGGTATTGCAGTTTTTTATTCCTCATAGACC
>JAGMEL010000237.1 GCA_023128195.1 Caldifarciminota bacterium
GGGAATCTGCTTAAGGTTCATACCAAACGCTTGCAGCGTAAACCGAAAGGTTGGTGGTACAGTATTGTTTTGCTTGCAGGATTTACTGTTATGTTTATCGCAGGAATGGTATGGGGAATTGAGCGTGGCACTTTTTTTGACTTTCTCTTTTGGAATGTGCATTTACCGATGTCGTCGATGATGTTCGCACTCCTCGCTTTTTTTGTGGCATCTGCATCCTATCGAGCATTCAGGGCGCGCACCCCTGAAGCAACCTTATTGCTTATTTCCGCAATCTTGATAATGATTGGTCGAGTTCCACTGGGTAATTATATATGGGATAAATTACCTTTAATAGGGGACTGGATCATGAGTTATCCAAATATGGCGGGTCAGCGGGCAATCATGATCGGTATAGCTCTTGGTATTGTTTCTACATCACTGAGAATCATATTAGGGATTGAAAGAACCTATCTCTCAGGGAAATGAATATTATAGAACGTTTTGAAAAAATAGACCGAAGAATAATATTCTTGCTCGTCCTGCTCGCAGTGATTATACCACTGCTTTTTCCCATAGGTTTTAAGATCAAAACTAGTGAACCGGTTCAAAAATTTCATGATGCTATCGATGCGCTCATTCCTGGTTCTATGGTGCTTGTATCGTGCGAATATGATCCGTCTACAATGCCCGAAGTATATCCCATGAATCAAGCCTTGGCTCGGCACTGTTTTGCAAAAGATCTAAAGATTATCGGAATGGGGCTGTGGCCACAAGGGATTCCTCTTAATCAGGCATCAATGGAACAGGCTGCTGAAGAATACGGGAAGGAGTATGGTGTCGACTATGTGAATCTTGGATACAAAGCCGGCGGTATTGTTGTTATCTCTTCTGCGGCTGAAAACATACCGAAAACATTTCCTTTAGATTATGCAGGACGTCCTATAGGAGAATTCGAAATAATGGACGGGGTAAAGAATTTTGATAATATCGATCTCATAGTTAGCCTTTCAGCAGGTGATCCAGGTGTGCGAGAGTGGATAATGATTGCTCAAGGAAGATATGGAAAGAAAGTGGCGGGCGGTGTTACTGCGGTGAGTGCCCCTGCATTCTATCCATATTTGAATGCAGGGCAACTTCAAGGATTAATAGGAGGTATGAAAGGAGCAGCTGAGTACGAGACCATACTCCAAACAAGTGGCACTGCTACTCGGGGTATGGATGCACAATCAGTAGCGCATGGACTGATAATATTTTTCATTCTGTTTGCCAATTTCTTTTACCTAATAGGCAAAAGGAGAAAAAAATGATTGAGACACTCGGAATCTGGATAGCTGCGTTTCTCACCTTATGTATACTCAGTTTTCTCTATAAAGACAACCCCTTTTATAAATTTGCCGAGCATCTATTTGTGGGTTTGTCAGCAGCGTACTGGGTAGTTTATTCCTATTATAATATCTTATGGCCAAATCTTATACAACCTCTTTTTGGACAAGGACAACTTCTTCTCATCATTCCTCTCATATTGGGAATTATGATGATAATGAGACTGTTTCCAAAAGTGGGTTGGATGTCACGCTGGCCCCTCGCCTTTATCGTAGGTTCTTATTCTGGTTATCACCTGATCACCTATCTTCAGAGTAATGCAGTGGAACAGGTAAGGGCTACGCTTGTCTCATTCATACAAATAGAAAGTTGGAAAAGTTTATTCACCAATCCCGGAGTGATGACCTTTCTCAATGCGATTGCAATTCCTGTAGTAATTGTAGGAGTCATTACAGGCGTCATTTACTTTTTCTTTTCTAAAGAGCATAAAGGTGTGTTTGGCGGGTTAGCGAGAATAGGTGTGTGGTTTTTGATGATTGCATTTGGTGCATCATTCGGGTATACAGTTATGGCACGTATTTCTCTTTTAATTGGAAGAATGTATTTTTTGCTACATAATTGGTTGCATTTGATTTAATGGCGGGATTTGAAATAAATCTTAAAGAATTTGTACTTGGTGATGTTCTACAATTCCTGGCGCGGGTCAAGAAAACAGGTGTTTTAAAAGTTTTCGGCGGAGTTTCCGGAGAGATATATCTGCAGGGTGGTTTGGTTGTCCACGCAACAGACGGTACTGAAAAGGGTATGGAAGCATTATTTAATCTTTCTTTTGTAGAGCTGGCTAAGGCTAGCTTTGAGCTTGGCGTTAGCCCTTCAGAGCAGACCATTTCTGAGGAACTTGGGAAACTGACCGAAGATATTGAAAAGAGACGTATTGAATTTGAGGAGATCAAGAAGAAACTGCCTTCACTCAAAACAATACTCACAAAATCAACAAAGGACATGGAATCAGCCGTTGCCCTGCGAAGAACTGACTGGCAAATTCTTGCGTTGATTGATGGTAAAAGGAAATTGAGCGATGTTATTAATGGGTCAAAAATTGGTGGTTATGAGGCAACAAAAACTGTTATTTGGTTGAAAGATCAGGGATTGATTTATGATCCAACAGGGGCTGAAAGAGTTATGTCAACACTCACAAAATTCTTGAGGATTCTTTTTGAAATTTTTGCAAAGAATGGGTTAAATTGGCTGAAGAAATGGTCCGGGGTCAACTCCGATAATAAGAAGATACTTGATGCACTAAAAATAAATGAAGAGACATTGGAGATTGAGATAATGGCTGGATTGAATGCTGATGAGATCGGAGAGGCACTTAAGAATCTTGAAGAATTTATTAAGGTTGAAGGGCCAGAAGCCTATGGCAAACTTCTTTTCAAGAAGAAATTTGAAGATTTCAAAAAGAAAATTATTGGTTAATAATATGTTTAACTATTTGCTTTGCTGCAGATAAGGGAATATGGAAGTATTAGACAAAATTCCTGGAATAATTGGTTATGCCTTAATAAAGGCTGAAGATGGTTCGATAGAAGAGGTAAAGGGATCTTCTACTGCACCCATTGGTGACCTGGCAGCTTTTTTTTCATCGGCAAGCGAGGTTATAAAAAACAGCCTAGACATGGGTGATATCGACTATTTATCCCTTTGCTATGGGACCAACCGTCTTGTGATATATCCATATAAATCAAAATATATCGGAGTTGAGGTAGAAAGAAATAAGGAACCTATCGAGGTTATCGAGAAGTTCAAATCGTTAATTGCAGTGGCTGAAAAACCAAAGATTGAACTTCCCAGCAGCATAAGCTCAAAGGTCCAACAGATTAATCTGCTCATTGATGAATTCGGAGGTGCAGATAATAAGGCGCACTGGTTTGAACTGCTGAAACAAGGCTTAGGAATTCTTGGTGGTGAAATAACTCCTTATGTTGACCTTATTAATAATGAACTAATATTTAAAGATAATCCTCCGGAAAATAGAGAGGACGAATTTGTTCAAGGCTTACGTACTACAATAGATTTTTTGGTTAAAAAAGCTGTGGAGGAAATGGGTTCATCCCAGGCAAGGGCAAGAGTTCAATCGGTCATTGAACGGATGAAGTAATGAAACAGGAGTTATTGAACAGCTATGAAGAGAAAGGTTTGACGTGTCCTTTTATAGTCTCAAAATCAGGACAAATAGCGATCACGAAGAATGGTGAATCGATAAAGAACGAAATCGCTCAGGTGGCAACAGTCATTTTTGAGACGATTAACGCAGTTGGCGATATAACTATTGATAGCGTGGAAATGTTAGGCAATACCAAAGGTCTTATTATGAAATTGGATAAGGATCGACTTGCGGGAAGTCTGTTCGGGCGCGCTGAAGGTCTTGTTTTAAATGACTTAAGGAATCTTCTTGAAGAACTTAGAGAACAACCTACGCCAGTAGCTGCAGTAACTGTGCCCCAAGAGAAGAAGGAAAAGCTTAAACTGGAATCAGGTGTTCTGGAGGAAATAAAAAAGATTTTGAAAGACTATTTAGGGGATTTTGCAGAGCGTGTCTATAAAAATCAACTTAAGACACAGCGCATTAAAATTGATGAATTTCACGAGGAAGAGGCGCGCAGATTAATCTTTACATTAGGTAAAGCTGCGGGTATGATTATTGGTCCGTCAAAAGGTGGGGTAATGACGAAAAAAATGCTGGAGATACTGAAGTGAACAAGGCAATTGAAGTGAGAAATCCCGTCTTGTGTCGAACACTCGATGTGAGACAGAAACAAATTCTAAATCCTAATTTCTCAAAAACACCCCCTCTTATATCCTTCCCCTTGAGGGGGAGGAAGGTGGGGGTGTAATTGTTTTGATCATTTGAGTTTTGAACATTTGGATTTGTTTAGAATTTCGATATTAGGATTTAGCATTTAGAAGTTGAGGGAGGTTTTATGACTCATCTTTTTTTAGTTATGGTACCTTTTGGTATTGACCCGGGAAAATACCAGGCACTTGCCGTGATTCCTAATTATCTACTCGTTCTTGGTGCAGTTCTACTGTGGCTGGCTTTTATAGTATTGGGTATAATCGCCCGCCGTTATGAAATTGTCCTGGGCGAACGAACCGATTGGCAATTTATGGTTTTTGCGCCCACGGGTATACTCTTTTTTGCTGTTATTCAATTATTCTTTTGTGGATTCGAGGGAAAGATGATGTTGCCAAAAGGTGGTATAAATTACATTGCCTATGGTTTTTTTCTTGTTTCAGGTATACTATCCTTGATTGCCAATCTCAAATTCTATAGAGTCACGAGAGGAAAATAAATGAAAAATCCTAAATTCAATCCTGAATCAAGTTCAGGACTAAATCCTTTACCCCGTGAAATACTTTTTTCATTTATTTCACAGGGTGAACAATGTCTAAATTCAAATTTTCAAAATAATAAACGTTTTGGTCATTTGAGTTTTGAACATTTGGATTTATTTATGTCTCACATCGAGTGTTCGACACGAGACAGAATTTCGATATTAGGATTTAGAGTTTAAAAAAAAGGAGGATGATATGAGAGCTGATATCCCTGCGGAATTTTTATTTATTGTGGCAGTACTGTTAACCGTATTGTCCTTAATTATATATGGATTAATAATCAAAAAATTACTGGTGTTAATCAAAGGTAAAGGTATCTGGATTTTTCCTGTAGTCGGAAGTATGTTTCTTATTGCTCTTGCAATTTTCCATATATACCGAATGCTTTTCTACTTTCCCTTACTCGGGACTGCCGGACCTTCTGACCTGTTTGATTTAATCATTGGTTCTCTGAGTTTGTCGCGTATTGAAAGTTTTCTCTTATTGGGCTCGGGCATTTTCTCTTTACTCGGGGGGGTTTTTTATTACTCAGCAAGTTCAAAGTAAACCAAGTAGAATATGTGCTTTCAAACGGCACAAATGCTGGGACATTCCAGCGGGTAGACAGGACTGATTTACTATTGATGTTGCTGATTTTCTATAATTTATAAACTTGACTTTCTTTAATTATTAGATATAATAAACAATGAAAGGAGGAAACATATGATAAGGGAATTTTCATTAGGCGCCGAAGGCGGCGGTGGTTTTGTGATGTGGTTTTTGCTCGTTTGTGCGGTCATTGGTATCGGGTTGATTATCGAAAGACTGTTCAGCCTTTTCGTTAAAGCCCGACTCAATCCAAGGTCCTATCTTGAAAAACTGACTTCAACTATTGATTCTCAGGATGTGGACGCGGGGATTGCTTTATGCGATCAAACGCCCGCACCTGTGGCGAAGATTTTGAGGTCGATTTTAGAAAAGGCTGATACGGGTAAGGATGCAATGGAAGAAATGGTTGCACGTAGTGCCGCCATTGAACTGGCATTTCTTGATCGTGGAATGGCTCTGCTTGGTGGTCTTACCACAGTCGCACCTTTTCTTGGATTTTTGGGTACGGTTATGGGTATGATTACTGCGTTTGCAGCAATTGCTATAGCCGGTGAGGTTGAACCGACAATTGTGGCAAGTGGAATTTCCACAGCTTTAATTACTACAAAATGGGGATTGATAATTGCTACACCACTTGCAATAATTCATATTCTCTTTTCCAGCAAGGTTGATGGTTATACACGGGACATGGAAGAGGCAGCGAGCGGACTTATTG
Organism: Caldifarciminota bacterium; assembly: GCA_023128195.1. GTDB lineage: Bacteria > Hydrothermota > Tepidihabitantia > SM23-42 > SM23-42 > SOIY01. The sequence goes on from JAGMEL010000237.1 coordinate 6,005, forward strand.
ATTATTTGATCGAACAGTATCCCAAGAGGAAAAAATAATGCAATTGCGGGAAAAGCGGAAAAGTAATCATGCGATCCCGACATCAGCAATGGGTGATGTAGCATTCTTGATTCTTATTTTCTTTCTTACAGCTACCGTATTTACAAAAGATAAGGGTTTGAAAATGCTCTTACCTGAGAAGGCAGAACTAGAGGATATTGTCCAGGTGAAACCTGAGAATATTGTAATGATTATGATTAATCCGGTTGGAGCAATTAGAATTAAGGCAGCAGGCGAAGAAAAAGATCTATCACCTCATGAATACGGTGAAATAAAAAGAATTGTAGAAGAGAGATTGCTTGAGCGTGACACACTGCTTGTTGTTTCATTACGTACGAGCAAGGAAGCGCCATATAAAAATATGGTTAACGTGCTTGATCAGATAAAACTATGCAGGGTGACAGCGCCTGATGGTCGGGAATTGAGAGCAAATAAGATTAGTCTCATACCAACAAGTGAGGAGTGATGAGGAAAAGTATTATACGAAGAGCCACAAAAAGCACAGATATACCCACGGCATCAACTGCAGATATTGCTTTTCTCCTGATACTCTTTTTTATGGTTACGACTGTATTTCGGGCAACAACCTTACGTCTTACACTTAAACTTCCTGAAGCCGAATCTACTGAGCGTATATTAATGCGACGTAATGTCAGTTATGTATTTGTGGATCATGAGAGAAAAATCTACATTGACGATAATATTATTTCCGGAGAGTTGATTGCAGCAAAGATGGCGCCAAAGGTTTGGGATAATCCAGAACTTATTACCATTCTTAATGTTGATGAAACGGTTAATTATGGGACAGTCGATTTGGTTCTCGATCAGTTAAAAGAGGCAAAGGCATTTAAGATAACCTTTGCAACTGAATTTGGGAGATTGTGATGCGTGACCATAAGCTTATGTACGGGGTATATCTTAGGGTTGGGATGTTCTCCAGTTTAGTTATTTTTGTCATGCTTTTTCTTTTTGTGCCTTATGCAGAGCCGAGGCCTTATGAATTGAAGAAAGAGATAATAACGATGGTGGAGGAGATTTCAGCGATGATGGAGAAGTTTGAGGAGCCGCCGCCCGTGGAGCGTCCCAAGGTGGCGATTGAGGCGGAGAGTGAGATTGCTGAGGAGGCGGTTGAGACGATTGCGATTACCGAGTTCCAGGAGGATATTATAAGGACGATGCCGACGGGTCCGGAGATTGAGATTGTGCCTTATTATAAGGTTGAGGTAAAGCCCAAGCCGATTCATATTCCGAAGCCCCGGTATCCGGAGTTAGCGCGGAAGGCGGGGATTGAGGGTAATACAGTGATCAAGGCGTTAGTTAATATTGATGGGACTATTATTGAGGCGAAGGTTTTGAAGTCGAGTGGTAATCAGATGTTGGATCAGGCGGCGCTTGCTGCGGCGCGCAAGGCGAAATTTACGCCGGCAAAGCAGCGTGATAAGTATGTGCGTGTTTGGGTATCAATACCCATAAAGTTCCGATTGACCGGCGGTTGATAAGGCAAAATTTTCACTACTTGACAATATGGTGAAATCTATTATAATTTAAAGAGATAAACAAGGAGGTGATGTAATCAAAAAAATAAGAAAAAGTAAGAGGAAGGATAGAAAAAGGATGTGTGTAAGTATTAGGTTTATATACTACACATATTCAATATAACATCCAGGAGGATAATAATGAAGAAAGGAGGAATAATGAAGAGATACCTTCTAAACCTCTTGATTATTGTAGGTATATTTATTATTGCCTGCGGTAATGAGCCATATCCAGATTACTACAAGGGTACTCCTGAAGATATCGAAGCAATTGAATCTTTGCTCGATGATTACCAAATACTGCTTGTGACTGACGACATGTTTGTTTCTACATATATCCCTCTTGCCATGGGTGAAGTTCTATTTATCGAAGCCGATCTTTACATGCGTGATGATACATTCATGATAAAACAGCATGTTGATTCGTGTGCCACTGAACTTCCCCAGAGAGACTCTACACTCGATTTCTGGTTTGCCAAGGATACAACCTGTACAGTTTATATTTATGACACATTCGCAGTGAGGTCGTTAATTCATGCTGATTTGAAATACACAGCTTATTATGATTCTGCCGAGGTTGACACTGTAAGTGGAGATACTATCTGGCGTATTGGTACAGTGGATACTAATTCTACTCCATATTATGATACCGTAGATGTAATCGGCAATGGTAGAAGGCTCATATTTTTTGACCGTGATGATAGTGGTGATTGGGAATTAAAACGTTTATCATATGGTACATACAGCTTTCCTGCACCTGGAACAGAAATACCAGACATAGATGAAATTGTATTAACGCATACAGCCACTCTATCAGCAGATACAATCATTGCTGCAAGTTATGATACATTGGATACTGGACACTATATGAATAGATTCAGAGGACTCGATTCCCTTTTAGAATTTGAAGATGGTGAAACCCTTAGTGTAATAATTGCGCTTGACCCACTTAGTAATGTTACTGCAACTAATTGTGAATTCTTTGCTTCTTGCGGAGGCGAGAGGGTGAATTTAGGTTTTAATAATGAATTAGTAATATCGGGGCAAGGTATTACAAATCTCTATATCGAAGTCGTGGTTGATGATGTTTACTACTATGCATTTCCAGAAAAAGATTATAAGGCTCTTGTGTGGCTCATTCCGGTCAGGATAGGAGGTGTACAATGAAAAAGCTCTTATGCTTTATTTTTATAGGGGTATTCCTGTTCGCATCTGAATACGGAAAGATATCTGGTAGGGTAATAGATGTTGAAACAGGGGAGCCTTTGATTGGTGCCGACGTTATTGTCGAAGGGACTGAATTGGGTGCCGCAACGGATGAGCAGGGCGATTATACGATTCTTTTTGTGCCGGTTGGAACATACCAGGTTGTTGCGTCTTATATAAGTTATGACCCTTACACATACACGAATGTTATTGTCAATGCTGACCAGACCACGTTGCTCAATTTTCGTGTGCGTCCTACATTGATTGAGGTTAAGGGAGTTACTGCGGTTGCCGAGCGTCCCATGGTTGTTATTTCACAGACCCAGACGGGTCGTGCGGTAACGTCTTCAGAGGTAGAGCGGTTGCCCGTGACGACAATCAACCAGGTGATTACTCTTCAAGCCGGGGTTGTGCAGAGTGATCTGGGAACCCATATTCGCGGCGGCAGATCTACGGAGATTACCTATTATGTGGACGGTATTGCCACCAAGGTGCCTCATTTCAACACACAGTCTACGGCTATATCGCCCTCAGCAGTGCAAGAAATTACAGTTGTGAGCGGTGGTTTTGATGCTGAGTATGGAGATGCCCTTTCGGGTATTGTTAATATTATTACCAAAGAAGGTGGTACAAAGCATACTGGGACTTTTCGTTATCTTGGTGATGCAATGCTCTCGAGTTTTGATGAATTAGCTTTTGGGTATAATATCTATAATTTATCGTTTGGTGGACCTTTGCCCGGAGCGTCCAGATTCCGCTATTTTGTTTCTGGTGAGTATATGAGGACTGATGCGTATCAACAAGCATTATACTTTATCCCCTCGCCCCGAGATGAACACCGGTCACAGGCGCGATTCTCGTATTTGTTTCCTAATGCAAAAGGTAAGGTTACAATATCAGCACATAATGAGCGTGTTCAGTATGTGCCCTATGGATGGGGTGACTGGACCAGTAGCCATCGTTATGATTTAAAGTACTTTGACCAGAGGCCAATGAACCGAATGAAAAGCTGGATTGCCTCAGCCACATTCAATTATATGGCGACGGCAAAAACCCTTGCTTCATTAAAGCTCGGTGTTACTGATTATGAACGTGTTTACGGAAACCGGGATTATGTATGGGAAGAAGAGAATGATAGAAAGTGGTATGAAGATTACCGACTGTATGCAGAACATCTTATACCATATCTTTTTGATACCGAGTGGCTGGCAGCACATGATCTTATTTTCAGGAACATTCTTATTGACAGTCTGATACCGCGCCATGAGGAATATACCACGCGTGATGTTGCGGCATTACGTAAAAGTCCATATGCACTTGAGGGAAGATTCTATACAACAGGTGATTACCGTTATTGGATGTATCTGCATAATAGGGATTATCAGGGCCGTTTTGACATTATCCATTCAGTTGGTAAGGTCCATGAGTTTAAGACGGGTCTTGATTTTACCCAGTATAATATGCAAAATGCTAATAATAATCTTCCTTTTGATGCGAATCCTTTCTGGGAATATTATGATCGAACTCCGTATAAGATCGCTTATTATATTCAGGACAAGATGGATTTTGAGGGTCTTATTGCTCGTTTGGGTGTCAGGGTTGATTATTTTGATGCCAAGGCATATACCTTTGCCGAGCCGGAAAATTTCATGAACGACACGATTGTTGAGTCCGAGCCGAATTATACGATTTCCCCGCGTCTTGGTTTTTCTTTACCGGTTACTGACCGTATGAAATTGCGGTTCAATTATGGTCATTATTTCCAGATTCCTGCGTTTGACGATATGTATACTACGAATGACACAGGTGTTATCAGACTCGCCATACTCCGTGGTAATACACAGGTTGGTAATATTAATCTTAAGCCGCAGAAGACCGTGATGTATGAACTTGGTATTGAAAACCAGCTTACTGATGTTTTTGCGGTTGGGTTTACTGCCTTTTTTAAGGATGTTTATGATTTGACCCAGCTTCGAGAAGTTCCGGCAATCCCTCTATCCTATTACAAGTTCTTTAATGTTGATTATGGTAATATTAAGGGGTTTGAGTTTAATATCCAGAAACGGATGTCAGATATGTGGGCATTTGGTGTTAATTACACGCTTCAGCTTGCCAAAGGTACAGCAGCTACTGCGACTGAGTGGTATTATGATCATTATCGCTGGGACATTGATGTACCGGTCATTGATTACTGGCTCGACTTTGATGAGCGGCATACACTTAATGCCAATTTTGATCTTGCGTTTCCCCAGGATTTCTTCTTTGTACTGCTCCAGGAATTCTCAAGCTCGTTTGTTTTTTCCTATCATTCAGGTCATCCATATACGCCTTTTGATCTCAGAGGGAACAGGCTTGGTGATGAGAATTCAGCGCGTATGACTGGTTTTTGGAATGTCAACTGGAATTTCAGTCGTCAGGTGAGTATTGGTCCACTCAATATGATATTGAACGGTATGATTTTCAATCTCTTTAATACTGACCAGGTAACAAATGTCTACAGGACGACTGGTGAGCCTGATGATCATGGTGATCCTGAGCCGGGGTTGAGTCAATTTGGTTATATTTCGATGACGAGTTCTCGTTATTCACCCCAGGCTGATTATGACCATGATGGTTTAATTACTCCGGTAGAGAAAAAACAGGATTATATGCTGGCAATAGAGGATTATTATCGTGATCCGAGAAATTGGAATAGACCATTTACCATGAGATTAGGTATAGGTATCGGGTTCTAATCTATAGGAGGATATAATGAAAAAGATAGCATTTCTTATTCTGTTAACCATGGTTTTTGCTTTGGGCAGAACGAAATATCCGGTGCAATCGGGTCGTGCTTTTGAGATAAAAAGGCACAATATCAATAATATTGAGATGTGCGTCTCTAACTTTGGTAAATTTGGCCAGGATGAAACCGGTAATGCTGCTGGTATGTGGTGGCCTGTAAATAGTGGTGAGAACTACATTTATGGAGCAGGGTCCTGGTTTGGCACAATTGTTGACGGCGATACACTCGTGACGATCGGTTATGGTCCTAGTGGTGGTCAAGCCGAGTATGTGCCAGGCATGGCAGGATGGCCAGTAAGCGACCCTGATGCGATAATATTTATGTATCCGACCGACTGGCCTCCAACTGCAGCTACATTGCCCATGGCACCACAAGAGATAAAATCACATCAGGATTCCTGGTGTGTGTACAATGATTTAGATGAACAGTATCATATGCCTGGTGATACCAGGCCAATCGGGCTTGAGGTATACCAGACTGTATATGCCTGGAACCTGAGTGCAACCGCGGACATTATCTTTGTACAGTACGAAATTAAGAATGTTAGTGGCAGCGCTTTGACTGATTGTTGGTTTGGCGTTGCTACAGATAATGATATTGGTAATGAGGCAGGACAAGGCAATGATATCTGCTCTGCTATTGTAGGCCAGTATTATGAGATTGACGGTGAAGATGAATGGATTGACAATCTCGGCTATCAATGGCAGAATGTAGAAGAAGCAGGTTGGGCTACTTTCCCAGGTGTTATTGGTTTTGATTATTTGCAGAGTCCCTATGATTTAGTGGAAGGTGAGGATAAGGATAATGATGGTATTCCTGACCAGTATGAAATGGACAGTGCGTATTACTGGAACAATTTACCGCCAGAGATGTGGGATGTCGACCAAGATGGTACACCGGACTGGCGTGATCCTTCTGAGATTCCCCAATTAGGTATGCAGTCGTTCATGCGATTCACATTAGACCTTGAGCCGGGCAGAGATAATGAGCGGTATGTGTGCATGGCAGGATATAATTACATTACCGGGGTCTATGTACAGTATGATACTGTGATACCTGACCCGGATGACCAGAGGTTTATGCAGTGCAGTGGTCCATTTGAGCTTGATGCTGATTCATCAGTAATGGTGCTCGTTGGTATTATGTGTGCAGCCCGGTCTGGGCCTGACGAGGCACCGGATAGTGTCATTGTTCAAGTTGATGCTATGGCTCAAATGATTTATGATCAGAACTGGCTCTTACCCGGTCCACCAGCACCACCAATATTGACCTGTATTCCAGGAGATGCCCAAATCACCATAGTCTGGGATAGTAATGCAGAAACATATGCAGATCCCTATTATGATGTTGTTGGTTTGGATTCAAGTAAAGTCCCGATTGTGCCATACAACGAGGCGCTTTATGATTCGTTTTACGTCAAGTACGATTTTCAGGGTTATGGAATATGGAAAAGTTTAAACAGCCAGGATTGGACACTCCTTGAGCGATGTGATCTTTATGATGATGTTGTGTTTGACGACAGTGCAGCTACCGAAATTTATGCTAATAATACGGGTCTTGTGCACTATTATGTAGATACTGATGTGCGTAATGGTTTTGGGTACTACTATGCAATAACTGCATTTGATTATAACTGGGTAACGGATCTGGACACTTTGGGTAATGAATATGGAAGGCCTTTATGGTTTGAGAGTGGTAAGGTGGGTGTTATAGTATCCCCGCGTCGGGACCCGGCGAATTATCAACCGGGAGCGTGTTCAATTGAGGTATTAACAGGCAATCCTATACTTGCTGACTCCAGTGTTGCGGTTGTGATAACGTATCCAATGAAAATGACTGATGCTCCGTTTTATCTTGAATTTGTTCCGGTGGTTTATGATAGTGCGACATATGGTGGTATGTATGCTGCTTATTTAAAGGATGCGAATGAGGTGGCTGTGGATAGTGTGAAGGTGGTGATGGGTAATCAGGACGTAACTATTGAACATTCGTTTTCTGAACGGCGTGGTATTGCGGTGGCGCCGTTGTTTATCAGCGATTTAATAGAAGGAGCGTCGATTTTTGAGGAGATTACGCGTGAGTCGGGTACGTATCCAGATTCATTGTTAACGCCGTCATTACCCGGTGCGTGGGCGTCCTTTTTTGCCTATTGGGCGTATCGTGGTAATAATTACGAGGTGCAGTGGTATTCGACGACTGGTGGTACTAATGCGAACAGTGTTGTAGTAATAGATCTATATGCTGGTGATACGATACCGTATAGCCCGTATGATCCTGAAGCGAGTCATGCGTATGATGAGCATGCGAATGGTTGGTGTTTTCAGTCACATTTGGATGTTTCGGACACCTTGGTTTTGAATGGTTCGCCGTGGACCACGCGTAATACCAAGTTCCTATACATTAACGGTGGTTTAGTGGGTATGAACAAGGGTGGACCGATGACGACGACTAATGTGGTGCCATCGACGAATGATGTTTGGATTGTGCATGCGAATCCTGATTTTGCCCCGGCGTCGGTGAATGCTTTATTTAGGATCAACAGTACACCTGCATATTATGATGCGACCACACAGATTGCTGAGCTGAATGTTAAGGTTACGCCCAATCCATATCTTATCCATAATGAGTGGCAGCAGACATTCAATCCCAGGCGTTTGAAATTCATCAACCTGCCGGCCGAGTGTACGATTCGTATATTTAATCTTAATGGCGAGCTTGTGAGAACGATAACACATGTTTCTACATTAGAACCGGGAATCGGAGAGCAAGAGGTCTTAGGTAGTGCGGGTGGCGATGAATGGTGGGATTTATTGACTGATAATCGTCAACTAATTTCGAGTGGTGTTTATATATTCCATATTCAATCAGATGTTGGTGAGCAGGTCGGAAAATTTGTTGTTATTCGATAGGAGGCTAAAATGAGAATAACGAAATACATTGGATTACTTCTCATATTGTTGTTACCCCTTTATGCTGATTTTGCGAAATTGGGTACATCGAGTGCTCAATTTTTAAAGATTAGTATTGGTAGAGGTGCAGCAATGGGTGAGGCATTTGTGGCGCTATCAGATGATGCCTCTGCAACATTCTGGAATCCTTCTGGCCTTGGTACATTAACAAATCGTGAGATTACATTTCAGCATAATGAGTGGATTGCAGATATTAGACATGAGTATCTTTCTGCAGTTTTCCCACTCGGTACGTTTGGTACACTGGGTATGAGTATTACTGCTTTGTCAATGGGTGAGATGGAGATTTTAACTGTTGATGATCCCAGCACAAGTCTGCGTGAGGATACTGGTACAGGTAGATATTTTAATGCTGCGGATCTGGCACTCGGTATATCTTTTGGCAGGATGTTTACAGATCGTCTTGCTGCTGGTTTTGGTGTTAAAGCAGTACAGCAAATGATTATGGATATGTCGGCATCAGGTCTTGCTGTTGATTTCGGAATCATTTATAATACCGGTTTCAAAGGTCTGAAGATCGCCGCTGCTATGAGCAATTTTGGCGGTGATATCCGGTTTGCCGGCAGACAATTGGATATAATTAATGATCCTTATCCCGATAACCCAGCTGAGTATGAAGGGATCCCGGTAACATTGAAGACAACTGCTGCGCCTTTACCTCTCATGTTCAGATTTGGTTTGGCATTCAATCCTATTGAAAATGATGCATCAAGACTTACTGTTGCCCTGGATCTAAATCATCCTAATGATAATTACGAAACGATCAACCTCGGTTTGGAATATGGTTATCTTAACACCCTCTTCTTAAGAACAGGCTATAAGGTATATCTTAATATGGATTATATGAGGGCAATGACTGGTGGTGAGCCTGTTTATGATGAGGAAGAAGATAGAGTAACCTATCCTGAATGGGGCGATGAAACAGAATGGCTACTCAATAATCTCACTGCTGGTGTTGGGTTCAATCTCAAAGTAGGACAAAGGTCATTCAAGATAGATTATGCCTATATGAATAAGGGAATTCTAAAGGCGACACATCGAATCGGGTTAACAATCGGGTTTTAGTATGAATTGCGTTGTGGTGCAGGCACTTTTTTAGCCTGCACCACAACCTGTCTAAAAATAACGTAATTATCCGCTAAGGCGGGCACGTGTAGAATTTTGTATAACAATGTGCGGAATATATAATTATAGCCTGGACAGGAGGTTATTATAATGAAAAGATTCTTCGTCTTACTTTCTATAGTAGGATTAATATTTGCATCTGATCTTATTCAGTTTGATAAAGTTGAAAACCTTGCTCAAAGATTTGTAAACGAACAATTTGGTTTTCATTACCTTGATGAAGTAATAACCTATTATGGAATTGATGATGGCATAGGTGCCTATGCAATGATTTTTCGAAACAGGGAAAATGAACCGCTTACAATTGTCATGGGCGCCAGATATACAACGACACCGATTAATGAAATATCAAAGGTTTTACCACGTTCTAAAACAGTCTTTGATAAGGTTTTACAAAAGGCAAGAGCACTGGCAGATGTAGAGCCTAAGTTCCAGAAAACATACTATTTTGGACCAGGTGAAGAGTATTGTGCATTCAATATTGGAGATAAAGACATTCTGGTAAATGCCTGTACATTCAGATCAATAGAAAAATCCAAACTCTTACAGAACAAGCCAGAGCCGAATCAAGAACTTGAGTTATTAACCAGGCAAAAGTGGAATAAATACCTTACTACTCCGAATTTTAGCACACGACAGGATAGTGGTTATATTCCTAATGTTCCTTTTATAGATTGGACCTATGGTTGTTCACCAA
>JAGMEL010000238.1 GCA_023128195.1 Caldifarciminota bacterium
AATCTCCGATTGAGCTGCAGATTTCAGTGTATCGAACAAATGTGAGATGTCTTCAGTCACCGTTTCTGTTTGTTCCCGCTCGCAAGAGCTATAACCGCATTGCCTTAACCGTCACAAAGTGACTACTACCGTACAAAGTACCGTCTTTTACTATCTTTGCAGAATTACTTTCTTAGTTAAATTCAAATCACCACCCTTTGCCTGGATAAAATATACTCCAGAAGGAAGCAGTTTTCCTGATTCATCAGTGCCGTACCAGGGAACAGCAGAAGCATGAAGCAAGATGACAGAAGTCAGATTAAAAGATTTAACTAACCGACCGGAACAATCGTAAATTTCTAAAGAAGCTTCTTGGTTCTTGCTTCTTACGTCTTGCCTCTGATTTTCTGTTATCTGGAATCTGATATCTGTTCTGTCAGTGAATGGATTAGGTGAAATTTCCAATTGCACAGACGAATGATTTATATCCTTATTTTCTTCAATACCGATTACAATCTGATAAACATCAATCGCGTCAGAATTCTGGGAGAAATAATGGGTTGCATAACCAGGACTACCTGGATTCTCACTTCCTGTTGTATCAGGTCGTGCCACAAGCTTATACGCAAAATACGTGGTCCAGTGATCCCAGGGTAAGAAATCCTCAGACTCAAGCTGCCAGTAAACCGTGGTATTGCCATAAACTCCATCAACCGGGATAAAACCTATTTCCACAGCTGATGATGCATTAAACTCATTGGGCGTTCCTGAACCAGTACTATCTGCCCATAACCAATAACCTAATACATCATAAACTGTCGTCTGCCCCGTATACCGGGTTTCCCGGGGATTCGGTATCTCAACCCATATCGTATCATTAGCACCTTCTTCAGGACCCCCCGCCGTTTTATATACATTTGGCTTGGGCAAAGGCCGCAAAGTATCATCCTCCCAGTGCGTGAGGGCAACATCATCGACAATATCTGAGTAGAGCCAGTAAAACCCGGTGTGGGTTTGCTTATCACCATATAGACCAGGATTCACATAAGCAGAATCCCATGAACCTATCATGATGAGCGAATCGCCGACTGCGGGCAGGGGCGACCAATAGCCAAGTTCTGCAGTCCATAATATACCCCCAGCAATCGATTGTGTAATACACGAGGGATCTCCCTCGACAACGACACGATTCTCAGGGTCTGCAAGATCGTAAATAGTCCAGTGCGCACCATTGACATCAGCAACCGGGAGATTATTGACAAACTGATCCACAACACATTGTCCAAACCCGCATGCGACCCCAAAGGTTAAAACTAAGGTAATTTTACTAATTAGTTTCATACTTACTCTCCTTGTTTTAGGGTGGGAACATTACTGTCGCCATCCATTCCAATCTTAGCGTACAAAAATAACCTTTTGCTGAGACTCAAATCCTTTTGTATTCATCCGAATAAAATAAATGCCTGCTGAAACCTTCCTGCCAATATTATCTTTGCCATACCAAAGTGTTTTATAATAACCTGGCTCAAGTTTTTCAGAAACCAGGATTTTAACCTGTCTGCCACTTACATCATATACTTTAATCTCGATTTTAACTGCTTGAGGAAGCGCATAATTAATGCCAGTTTTTTTGGCAAAAGGATTAGGGTAGATATTAAAAGAATATAAAATCGGAACGTTATCATTAGACAAACTTTGAGAACCATGGCAAGACCCATATACAGTTTCATAACCACCTTGTATCACAGGTCTCAATATAATTTCGCCTTGAACCGAATACTCTTTTTCTGTAATAACCTTTTCATTTATTCGCTCATCATCTTTATATAAACTGTATCCCACAACATTTACATTTTTAACCTCTTTCCAGCGTACTGAAGACAACGTAGTTTTTACATCAGGTTTTGGAATTGGTTCAAGCGAAATCATACAAAGTTCCTGAATATCCACACCGTTATCCAATTTGAAATTAACAACTGTAAAATAACCTCTGCCCTGTTTTGAAGCCTCAATAATAAGTATCACCTCTTCGCCATGTTGCCAGGGCCGCATAAAATTACCAACATCAAACCAGAATACCCCAAAACCATCCTTCTGGGCAATACCACCACCAAGAACGTTCTCGGTCAGAACATCATAGGGCTTGTTTAAACGATAAGCAGTAAATACGATATCCGTATATTCTGCAGCATCAAACTCCGCACGCACAACATGCGATATACCTGCCTCACGATAATCTTTTATCTTTGATAGTTTTTTGCTAACCGGCTCATAAATATCTACATCAAGATAATCAGTTTTCTTTTTTGATTCCAGCTTTGATTTTTCAATAACCGATTCACAAACATCAGCATTCTGATAATCAATTTTCTTGTTCAATTCCGGTTTTGATTTCAGAATAATCGGTTTACGATCGATGTCTTCTTTTATTGACCACGCTGGAGAACGGTCAGACACAATAGATTTTCCCAGATGAATATCCAAATCAGATTTTTTGTTTCTGCGTGCCGCTAACAACATCATACCCGACTCATTTGTATACTCAGTAGGATTCCATGTAGAATCTGTAACTGCCACAAACTCATAACCACGTCCTGCAATAATATCAAAAGTATCGCCGTACCAACCCAAAGAAGGATGATGAATCCAATTCTCAAAAACCTGACTATCCTTGAGATTGGTAATCTTAACAATTACCTCACCTGCTGAACTATATTCATTAGTGATATCAATTACCTTATCATAAGCAGCATTATAAGGAATTGAAACCCAGTTGCGGTCACCAATCGCGCCAGCGTTTTCGTTAAGGGGAACTTCTCCAGCTGGATTATTCGAACCAACCAGAAGTATTGTCGCATCAGTCACCGCAATCATCTCATAAGCGCGCCCAGATTCAATATCAAAAGTATCGCCGTACCAACCCAAAGAAGGATGATGAATCCAATTCTCAAAAATCTGGTCATCTTTGAGATTGGTTATTTTACTAATTGGATCACCTGTTGGACTGAGATCTGATGTTAAATGGTAAATTGAATCGTACTCACTATACCAGGGCAAACTCACCCAGTTTCTATCACCGGTCGCACCCGTATTCTCATTAACAAATTTATTTAACTTATACCCCATATTCGATTTTTTACTTTGATTCCGTGCCCAGTCAACTGCTTTAACAAGATAGTAATAACTATCTGTTGAATCTAAAGCACCCGTATCAGTATAAGTAGTATCAGGATGACTCGCATAGCCAATTGAATCTGATGAAGCAGGGATAAATGAAGGTGATGTATTACGATATACTACATAATAATGCATGAGTTCTGAATTGCCAAGTGTATCAGTGGTTATTTTATTCCAGGTAAAAACAACATCACTATCATTACTTGCCTTTTTAACTTCAGCAATATACGGCGATGAAGGAGGAATGGCTTCAGGTGGATGCCAGAAACCAATGACCCCTTTATAATTGGTATCCTCAACTTTTCCAATAGTCGTCTGGCTAATTGTACCTTGTAGCACGTAGTTTGCAGATGTGTTTGTCATCTTTCTACCGCCAGCAGAAAGAACATCTTTCTTTAACACATAATTTACCTGTGCTAAAATAAACACAGGTAGTAAAATATAAAGTATTTTCCTCATATTGCCCCCAACTGTATAATTCTACACAACATATATACTTTGTCAAGTATTATTGAGATGATTACAGCGATGGAATATAGATTACATTGATAAAAACGTTCTGAAAAAATCATATTATCAACGAATTACCATACAAACTCGGAACAAACTACGCAATGACAAAAAACATAGTTTTTCAGAACACTC
>JAGMEL010000239.1 GCA_023128195.1 Caldifarciminota bacterium
AGTAATGCATTCGACAATTATAAAACCAGATAGGCATTTACTTCGTTCGTGTTCTATCTTCCTTCAGGCAGCCCTTTTGATGAAAAGGACTGGGTCGTATTATAGTAACTCCTATCTGAGTCCAGCCTCTTATCTGAAGGATAAGGGGCTGTTGGATTTCATTTTATTGGAATTCCAATACGATTAACTAATTAACAAATAGAGTAACCGATAACGGTCCAGAGTAGTAATAACCTTCTATGATTTCAAAAATCCGTGTAAATCTGTGTAATTATCTGTTTTTATCCGTGTATTCTGCAGAGCAGAAATAAAGGACGAGATATTGAATTTTAAATGCCTAAATACCTAAAAATTAAGATATTCGGATTAAGGATATTGACCCCGTGAAATATGACTATCTTTTAAGTTGATAAAATTGATTTGACAGTTGAAATCGACGGAGATATGAGTATAATATTTCATTGTTATGTATCATTTCACGGGGCAAGCACAATCCCGAATTCAGGTAGACTTACCTTACCAGAGGATACCATGACAAAAGTGCCTAAACAAGCAGCCTGGGAGTATTGTGTGTATGCGGGAGACAATGATTATGGTTTTTATGATCAAAATAACTCAAAGGTCTCAAAACCTTTTGGCATGCTGGTCGTGAAAACCCCGGGTCCCAGTGGAATAATAAAAGTGAAAATCTCCAAATCGCTCATCAACAATCCCGATGCTATCCGTTACACTATAGCGACCTTCGCACCTTCTCAACCTCCTAACCGCGATACATTATTCCAGGGCGGTTCATCAGCAGTCGATGTATTCCCGGGTACACGAGAGACCTTTGGTGGAGAGATAAATGGATATGGAGAATCTACGCCACTGGGTGATGGTATGACATCAGACTACACGATTTATTATGTGTATAATGGGATTAACCCAATAGTTGAGTATGCGCCAAATGGATCGGTACTGGCACGGTATATTTATGCTGGTGGTCGTCATATCGCCAAGGTTGCGGGCGCTGATACACATTGGTATCATTGCGATGCGCTGGGTTCACCGAGAAAGATGACTGATGAGAGAGGTTCAACAGTCTGGAGCGCTACATATTATCCTTTTGGAGAAATGACCGCAGGCAGTAATAATACCCATGGGTTTACGGGTAAAGAATTTGATTCAGAAATGGGCCTCAACTACTTTTGCCAGCGGTATTATGATCCAGAGATCGGTAGATTTACGACACTGGACCCCTTTGCAGGTTACATTGAACTTCCACAATCCCAGAACAGATACGCCTATTGTATAGGGAACCCATTAAAATACATTGATCCACTGGGGTTGGTATACCAGGTGATTGTGCATCCAGATTATGGATTATGCGTCTATCCTTCTCTTGTAACCACTGCTCCCCGTTACATTCAGGATGAACCGTATGACTGGGGGTATATGGAAGGCTTTGGAAATACGGGTATATTGAAGCAGGGTTTCGGTGACTATTATGATGGCTGCGGAGGAAATCATGGCGGAAAGGGTAGTGGAATGAGACGATATGGTTCAGGGAAAAGTGGTGGTGGTGGTTTTGCACCACCCGATGCCCTTTCCTTTACAGCACCAAAATTAGATTTCCCTTCTTGGATGGGCTACGATCCGTTAGTTTCTACTACAATAGTTGAAAGGATGCATAGAGAATGGTTATCGAGTATTGGAGAGAGAGAGGGTTTAATCGATGTTTCATTTATGATTGATATGTTTCTAGTGAATCTCACTATTAGGAATTTAAGTATGACCTCACTGTTACGCGCTAGAATTGGAATTCATACTGATCATTTGCATCATTTCGGACGCCTTGGCATTGATCGACATCATTTCCAACTGAATTTATGGTCAGATGGAATTAAAGGTTCAGGTTCGGCTCATCATTTTCCATTTCCACCATGGTGGAAATGACATGATTATCTCAATAAATACTATCGAAGCGCTGCAGCAAGCCTGGCTTTACTACGATGAGGTTACCTTTGATACAAATGATATTACCTTTAACGAAAAAGAAAGGAAATTTTCATTAAAATTCACCAGGATAATGTATGAAAAAACGATATTAAAAAAGAAATTTCTAATTTTCGAAAAAGTTAAGGTCCCTAAGATAATATCCTCTATAAACTTTCGCCAAGTCAATAAAATGGAACTTAAAGCTGACCAGCCTGATGATTGGATGGAATATATTATATATAATCAGTCAAAACATCAGATTGAATTTAAATGTATAAAAGGTACGGTTATTATTTTAATGGTGGAAGAGCTTAACGGTACAATAATAGATATCGGCGAGAAGTTTTTTGATGATAACTCTGAATATTGGCGATTGGCACGTAAAAAACGTAAAAAGTGATACTTAATATTTTAATGGGGGGGGGTGGATAAAGGGTTGGAAATGTGGATGTAGTATGAAGACAAAAGACAAAATGGGGTCATATCCCCTCGACATCTTCGGGATTTATGACATCTCAATACTTCCTCTCTCTAACTTCGTTAGA
>JAGMEL010000024.1 GCA_023128195.1 Caldifarciminota bacterium
CCTTATGAGGTTGTTGGTTCTTTAAGGTTCTACGAGCGGGCAGAGATAAAGAATGTCCTTGCTTATCTTAAGGTCATTAATAATCCAATGGATTCGGTCAGCCTGAAAAGGATTATTAATGTACCATCACGCAAAATAGGATATGTAACTATTGAAAAAGTATCATCATACAGTAAGGAAAATGCAATTTCACTTTATGAAGCATTATTAAGGGTTGATAATATTAAAAACATAGATAAAAATACAAAAAAGCGCATAACGCATTTTATGAAAATGTTAAAAGAATTTACTGTTTTGCGTGACAGATTGAATCTTTGTGAATTGACCTTGCAGGTTATGGAGAAATCAGGGTATTTGGAGAGTTTTGGCCAGGATAAAACGGATAAGGATTACTTCAGACGCAAGAATGTGGAGGAGCTGTTGATTTCTATAAAAGACTATAACAAGCAACATCCAGAGGCAACACTTCAGGATTATCTTGGAGATGTTTCACTGCGTAGTGAAATTGATGAATGGGATGCATCGGCGCCACGTGTTAGTCTGATGACCTTGCACAATGCCAAGGGATTAGAATTTGATACGGTTTTTATAGTCGGATTAGAAGACGGTTTGATTCCCCATCGCAAATCTCAAGAAGATGAACAACAATACGAGGAGGAAAGGCGGCTTCTCTATGTTGGTATTACACGTGCCCGAAAAAAGTTGTTCTTAACATACGCGAAACAAAGGGATATGTTGCGTGGGGGTTTTATGTACACAGCAATTTCACCATTTTTCAGAGAAATTCCCTACGAACTTTTTGCCACTACAACGGGGTCAGATTTGGACTGGGAATAAGTGGCGCTAATAGCGTTCGATGATGGCTCTAATAGAGCGGGACTAGTCGCTCTCTCCACAAAGCTCCCCTCGAAAATTTCGGGACAGGCGAGACAGGTTCGCAACGGTTATGGTCCACGCACTTTTGCAAAGTGCGGGACGGTTAAGGCACTTTGTGCGGTTTTTTTACGGTTCGAAGTATTGCAATTTGCAATCTGAAATTTAAAGTCG
The DNA here is from genome assembly GCA_023128195.1 of Caldifarciminota bacterium. GTDB lineage: Bacteria > Hydrothermota > Tepidihabitantia > SM23-42 > SM23-42 > SOIY01. The sequence goes on from JAGMEL010000024.1 coordinate 1,048, forward strand.
CCCAACGCTCTTCGCTTTACGCCTTACGCTCTGTCCCCTTGTCTCCAGGTCTCCGTGTCTTCAATCCTTGCCGTATTAGCCTTATTCTGCCTTCTCTAAGCCTTTTTGAGCCTTCTTCTGTTTATCTCAACAATATAGCTTTCCTGGTTAAGCAATGATCCGCTGTTTCTAATCGCACAAAGTAAACACCAGCAGCAACCTGCCGGTTTGACTCGTCAGTGCCATTCCATGAGATAGCAGAAGCAGGAAGCAAGAGGCCAGAAGCCAGATCAAATACTTTTACTATTCTTCCACTTACATCATATATTTTCAACTCTATGCCCTCTGCACTTTGCCCTATGCCCTTCACACCATGCCCTATGCAATATTCAATATCTACTTTGTGTCGGAAGGGATTTGGATGTACTCGAAGGAACATTTGCTCCATTCTATCCGCGGTGTATTCTTGGATCATGGTTATATATTCGGCAACAAAATCATCAATGTAAAAACCTTCGCCAGTATCGCCATCATTGTCACTTATAAAGGCGATTTTTACCTGAATTGTTTCACCTGCAGGATATTCGGAAAGTGAGTATTCTTCTTCAAACCAATCACTTTGAATACCACGTCCCCCGAGTGCGCCACCAGTTCCAATGAAATCCAGGGTATCTGCATAACCATCGCCCATAATAATAATATATATACCATCGGTTCCATAGAGTGGTACATCAAACCAGCGATAGAATTTTAAGATCGAGTTTGCATTGACCATAAATGGAATAGTCTGAATATAGCAGTTCATATTGTCGATATAGTAGCCGCTTGTATTGCCGCAATACCAGGAATGTGTGGGGGAGAAGTAGCGTGTTGTAGAAATATGCCATAGATTATTTGTGCCACCTGTTGTCCATAGTCCACTGCCTGATTCCATGTTATCGCTAAAACCAGTTTCACCAATAAGTAAACCTATTGTGTCATTGAAATTATAATCATCAGTATAAATTGTAATTGGTAATTGCGCGAGATAAGAGGATGGGCAAGCAGGATTGATTGAAATCACAAAGGCATGGGATGCAATATTCAAAGATTCAGGATATATTTCCCCATACCATACGCTGTCAGTAACGATTGAAACATTGGGGTCATCCGATATCAATTTTGCAAAACTTGAATGGCCAAAACCATAGCCACAGTTCCCAATATTTACAAAGAGTGATTCAGTTTCATTGGGCATTGAAGGTGGTTGAGCAATGATTACTTTATCAATACTCAAAATTGGGGTGCCGATAAGGATAATTGGGCTGAAATTTAGCGTATTACTTGCATCACTTATTTCAAGATCGAAACTTATTCCATGTCCATTGGAGCCAGCACCCACAGTAATTTCAAATGCATCATCAATAACAATTGAATCGCCTGCGGCTAAGGATGTCAGGGATTCCGTACTATCCTGTATTGTCACAAAGGCGTCTTGTGAGCGGAGTTTTAACTGAATATTATTTGCACTTGCATTACCACAATTTTTAATGGTTGTTGGTAAGAGAATATTTTCGTTGGGATTAGCAATGCCATCACTATTCCCGGCTGTATCATTTATTATCCATCCCAGATAATTTACATAGGAGCCACTAATAACTGGAATTGTTGTTTCGACAACTATGTAATTATGCGCAGTTACAGTAAGATCACAGTCACCCAAAGTTGAAGGAGTAGCATCGAGAAAGATCGAACCGCTCGCATCAGTATATCCTGGTGCATACGATTCACTGCCTTTCATAAGACAGACAAGCGCATCCTTAATCGGCATGTCACTATTTTTATCTTTAACCGTAATTAAAACACGACTACTTCCAAGAGGAATGGATTGTGGGTATGATACAACCAAAGTTTCAGGTATATCAGTCCACACAGGCATCTCTGGATCGCCAAGCAGATTTAACTGGTATTGATGCCAGCGATAGACATTTTTTTCCCTTGAATATGGTATAAAATATGCCTTGCTCAGACTAAGCGCTGCGCCAAGGTGGAAATTGTCTTCTACAAATAGAGAATAGAATATACGGCTGTCAAATCTGTCAGAATAGCCAAATCCAGGATTCCCCGGTGAACCCCAACCATAACTTGAATTACCAATGAATGCGACGCCTCCGCCATTAGGACTATTTACCCAATGTTCAGCAATTGCATCAAAATCAAATGCCGCGGTCCAACAACCAATCGAAGCTAAGATACCATATTTAGGTGCATTGGTCAGGTTATCAAAATCTGAAGGATGAAGATACCCAGTACCAGCACCCATAGCAGTAGTACTACCATGTCCATCATGATTAACAAGATTCTGTCCTTGTTCAATTGCATTCAAAAAACTCGACACACTTAAATTACCCTGACTATGATATAATTTTGTAATTTCGAAATCGAGCGGAAATGATTCTGCTTCTATCATATTCTTATGCACACCCTGGTCTGTGTACGGATTATACCAGAGAACATCAGCCGAAAACATGGCATTATTGAGATAATTAAGCTCAGGGGCTTTTTCATAAATTAATACCTTCTCCACAAATTTTTGTGCCTCGGCAATTGTATTGACCGTTGCCCTGCCCACAAATAGATCTGGATAGAGGTCAATGCTATCTTCTACTTCACCATAAAGACCATCACCGTCAAAATTCCAGTCTCCCTGAAGATCAGCATAATATAAATCACAAGGTAATGAGTCCTCGCGATTCCATATGAACGCACTGCATGTCATTGCATAGGCAAATCTGCAGGGGATAATATCAGTATCTCCTGCTAAAAGCACGTACTTAACACCAGAATCTGGTAATGTCTTGATATAATTTCTTATCTTTGCTGCATCATCTTCACCCGTATAGTTCGATAAAATCCAAGTAACAGTTCTTAATTCAGTTTTGATTCCTTTTTTTGTCTTCCAATCTGCTAATCTTTCAAATACTGTATCCATTGGTGGATTTGTTATAATCAAATAGTCGAAATCAGAACTTTGACGGCTAGTGATTACAGTTGTAACATCTTCAGGGTTGATAACAATTGTTTTTAGCGTATTTCTTTGGGTTGCTTTTTTGATACCACCTTCATATTCAACAGAAAATTTTATCGAATTGAAAAATATCAATCTTTTTGATTTAGGTAAATATTGTACTGGATAAACGAGCAGTTCGCATATTTGATAATTATCATAGACAGCCGTGCCCTTTAATTCGATAATGTTTTCTGGATATGGTTTATCAGATGAGTAAATTGCATCATTCGGTTCAATATATTTCTTAACATCTTTTTGTGATAGGATGACTGGTGGCTGGGTATAGGAAAGTAGAAATTTACCATCCATTTCTGTCCCGTTTTTCGATAAAATATTCACATTAGTTATTTTCGCTCCATAAGGAAGAGCGATTTTAATGGCTTTGACAGGTACTTCTGGAGCAGCAACTTCATCGGATATTTCATATCCTGGAAATCTTATTTTTGTATACTCCAAATCCTGTTGAATAATCAGGCTATTCATATCAAAGTCAATTGTCTTTACGATTTTATCGCTTGTGGTGATGAACAAAAGCAATATTGCTATCATTTTTCCTCCTTTTTAATTTAGCTATAAAGCTAAATTTGCTCTTTCGCAATCACAATATAATTATATTGAAATATATTACTCTGTCAACTAAATGACACGTTTATTTCTCTTTCGGATTCGAATCCTACAAACCAGAATTACAGTTACAAAAAGTAAAGAAATAATTGGAAATATATGACCTATTATCTGGTATATTGTTCGCTCGTGTTCTATTGAAACGCGACTTGAGATAAAATCTTCTTTGAACAATCCTGTTTCTACTAAGATTCTTCCGTATTTATCAACAATCATTGATATACCTGTGTTGGCACTTCGGGCAAGAGGTACACCATTTTCCACTGTTCGTAAAATTGCCATATCATTATGTTGCTGTGGCCCGGAGATTTTACCGAACCAGCCGTCGTTTGTGATATTTATTAAAAGGTCTGCACCATCTTGCACAAATGCTCTTGATAATTCAGGAAAGATTGATTCAAAACAGATAAGACAAGAAAATTTGAACCCTTTGAGTTCAAAAATTTTATACTCTTTCCCTGGTGCATAATCTCCTCCACCAACATCTATTTTTTTGAATAGCGGGATATAATTATCAAACGGAATGTGTTCGCCAAATGGAACAAGGTGTATTTTTTTGTACTTCTGAGTTATTCCTTTTTTTGGTTCGATAAGAACTGCACCGTTATGGGTATAGCGATTTTTAGAGTCGTATATCGGTGTTCCGGTAAAAATAGGTGTATTTATTCTATCTGATAATTCATAAACATATTCTTGATATTTACCGGGAAATTGTAAGAATATAGGTATGGCAGTTTCAGGCCAGATAATTAAATCGAACGGTATAGCGGTTTTTTCATGGGTAATTTCTCTACCTTTCTCAGACAGGTAAATGAGACGATTGAATGTCTGTTCCCGCATTGCCTTAGTAAATTTCAAGTTAGGATCGATATTTGGTTGAACGACACCAACCGAGATAAATTCTCCACCCGTTTCTTTTACCCGCAACACGCCGTATAACAAGGGTAGACCAAACATTATAATAAACATAACATAATATTCGGCTTTCCTTAATTTTATTAATTTATATACAATTATATTTATGAGAACAATCCAAAATGACAGACCATAGATGCCGTAAATGGCCGCCTGTTGTATAACTAAGGGGTAGCGAGCCTGAGAATAACCAAATGACAGCCAGGGAAATCCCAATTCACCGATACCTCTGATAAATTCCAGTCCGGCAAGAATAAATGGCAGGAACCACAATCCAATTTTATTCGCAATAAGTAAACCTGTTCCGTAGTATAGACCAAAATAAAGAAACATCAAAATCAAGCCGAATAACATTAGAATCTTAATATTTATTTCAATTTGAAGAAATACGAGCCAGAATAATGAAAATAAAGAAAACAGGAAACCGAATATTATTCCTGATTTAAAAGCAAATGACGGTTTTATATTATCTATAGCAAATAATAATGGCACCAAGCCAAACCAGGCAAGGAAATGTAGTCCTATTGGATGGAAAGAGAGAGACATGAGTACAGCAGAGAAGATAATTAAGATAAGTTTCTTATTATTTGGCAACATCTTTTTCCTTGTAAATCATAATTTGTATCCTGAATTAAGTTCCCCTCGATATACTCGGGGCAGGCAGGGCAGGTTTAATCCTCTCCCTTAAAAGGGAAAGAGGAAGGTGGGGGTGAATATATTTTGGATTTTGTATTTCGGTAATTAGTCCAGCACTTTTCAATAAAGTGCTGGGTGGTGCCTGGGATTTGGAATTTGTATATATATTCAGATAGCTGGTTCTCATGTTCTCCATCGCTTTCTATACTGCCCTATACTCCAAAGTATAAGTTGAATTCAAAGGGATGTGGTCTTATGTGAATTTCCTCAAACTGTTTAGTTTTGACCTCAATCCAGCTCTCAATAAGATCCATGGTGAATATATTCCCGCGGAGCAAAAAATTGTAGTCTTTTTTTAACACATTGATTGCCTCATACACATTTGTTGGTAATTTCTCTTTTTTGTCCACCCTGAATCTATTTTTTATCCCATCAATTCCGGCAAGTAAGATTGCAGCCATTGATAAGTGAGAGTTTGCTGTTGCATCAGGAATACGATATTCAATCTCCATCATTTTTTTATTTTTCAGATATGCCGGGAGGCGGATCGCTGTTTTTCTGCTCCCAACGGCAAAATCTGTATAAGTCGGTGCTTCAAAACCAGGGATAAGTCGCTTATATGAATTTGTGCTGGGATTTGTAAAAGCGCATAAAGCACGCGAGTGATGAAGAATACCTGCGATATAATTGAGGCATAATGAACTTAAGTGATCTTTATTGTTAGCATTGTAGAACAGAGATTTATTTTTTGTCCCCAGATACTGATGAAGATGTAAACCATTACCCGGTTCATCAAATAGCGGTTTGGGCATAAATGTCACATACTTTTTTAATTTCTGGCACAGACATTTGATAAGGTATTTTGCAATAAAAATATTGTCGGCTGTTTTGAGAAGAGGTTCGAACATAAGTTCAATTTCCATCTGTCCTTTTGACCCGACCTCATGATGATGATATTTCGATCTGATATTACACACGGACAAGGTTTCGACAATAGTATTGCGGATGTTGAAGTATTTATCTGCGGGTGGTGCAATATGATAACCGCCTTTACGTCTGATAGGATATGATGGCTCAGCCTGGTCTTGTTCCTCTGAGGCAATTCGAAAATAGCTATAACCAGGACCTTCTCCGAAATTACAGTCATCAAAGATGTAGAACTCTAATTCAGACTGAAAAAAAGATTCTGTATTGAATTCATTTTTAAGATATTGGACTACGAGTTTCGCGATGTTTCTTGTATCTCTCTGGAACGGAGTTAAAGTGTCGGGGGAATATACGCTACATAAAAATGACGCAGTTTTGTATTCAAAAAATGGGTCGAAAAATAGAGTGGTTAAGTCGGGAAAAAGGAGCATATCTCCTTTCTCAACAGCTTTATAACCTGGTAAACTTGAACCATCAGCACCTACTCCTTCATTTATTATTTCTTCAAAACGTTCAAATGGCACTGTGATATGATGCATAGTACCAGTAAGTGCAGCATATTTCAAATCGATGAATTTTGTTCCAGCTTCTTTTAATTTTCTTTTAAGCTTAAGAATACTTTGTTCTTTCATTATTGAAATTATAAACAAAAAAAATCTGTTGTCAACTGGGGAGATTCCTGAGTCCTCTCCACTTTTTTGAAATACTAATTTGTCATTCAGGTAGAATTATTCTTGACATTCAATAAATATTAATTATAGTTAAAAGAAGGAGAACCAATATGACAATGATAAAAGCAAAATACATATGGATGGATGGTAAGTTTGTTGATTGGGAAAATGCTAAAATTCATATACTCTCGCACGTTATTCATTATGGGACAGGAGTCTTTGAAGGTCTAAGATGTTATAAAACTTCTAAGTGCCCGGTTATATTCAGACTAAATGATCATATAGAGAGATTGTTTGACTCTGCAAAGATTTACCGAATGGAAATATCTTATAGCACACAAGAGTTGAATACAGTGGTTGTTGATCTTATTAAAAAAAATGAACTTGAGGATGCATATATAAGGCCGATTGCATACCGTGGCTATGATGCCTTAGGTGTTAATCCTTTTACCTGTCCGGTTTGTGTTACAATAGCAACTCTGCAATGGGGAAAGTATCTTGGTAAGGAGGCGCTTGAGTCAGGTGTTGATGTGATGATTTCTTCCTGGAATAGAATGGCACCAAATACATTTCCGGCAATGGCGAAATGTTGTGCTAATTATATGAATTCACAATTGATAAAAATGGAGGCGATTACTTATGGTTTTGTAGAAGGTATTGCCTTGGATACCACTGGTTATGTAAGTGAAGGATCCGGTGAGAATATATTTGCAGTAAAAAATGGTGTACTACACACTCCTCCTTTACATGCGAGTATTTTGCCCGGGATAACGCGTGATACGATTATGACCATTGCCAATGACTTCGGGATTCCAGTAGTTGAAGAGATGCTTACAAGAGAATATCTTTACTTGGCTGATGAGGTGTTCTTTACTGGTTCTGCTGCTGAGGTGACACCAATAAGATCGATAGACAAGATTACAATTGGACAAGGAAAATGTGGACCGATTACCAAACAACTTCAAGATGCATTTTTCGATGTGATTGAGGGTAGAAAAGAAGATAAGCATGGTTGGCTCACTAAAGTTGGTTGAATAGTTGAATGGTCAAATAGTTGAATGGTTGAATAATCAAATGAAAATAAGAAGTTCCGAAGTTAGGATGTTAAGAAATTCACAACCCCTGCATATCTTCTACATCCTTTGCGGTTGCAAATCTGTGTTATGAAGGTTATTAAATTCAATTTTTTAAGTGCTTACTGCATAGTGTTTAGTGCTTACTTTTATATAGTGTCTGTGATATGATTATTAATCTGTGTAATCTGTATTTTAGCATCTGTGAAATCTGTGTAATGAAGAATTATCATCGTAATCTGTGTAATCTGTTTGTCCATCTGTGTAATCGATTATGTATCTGTGAAATCTGTGGTTTAGAATCTGTGAAATCTGTGTAATGAAGATTGGCATCGGAGCAGATCATAGGGGTTTTGGTTTAAAATCCAAAATTATTGATTTTTTGAAGAAAAAAGGCTATGAAGTTATAGATTATGGAACTAATTCAGAAGAATCAGTTGACTATCCGAAGATTGCAATAAAATGTGCCCAGGATGTCAGTAAGAGGAAAATAAGATTCGGTATTCTTTTATGTTACACTGGTCAGGGAATGGTGATGACTGCAAATAAGGTTAAGGGAATAAGGGCAGCAGTTTGTACTAAACCGAAAATTGCGCAACTTACGCGTGCACATAATAATAGCAATGTTCTTGTTTTGCCAGCCGGGTTCTTGAAATTTGACAAAAACACGAAAAAACTTATTGATATTTTTTTGCATACAAAGTTTGAAGGTGGAAGACATCTTCGCCGAGTAAATATCATAAAAAAATATGAAAATGCTCATCATAAATGAAAATAGGAAGTTTCGAGGTTAGGATGTTAAGAAATTCGCAGCCTCTGTGTTCAATAACAATCTATGTAATCTGTATTTTAGCATCTGTGAAATCTGTGTTATGGAATCTGTGTTATGGAATCTGTGTTATAAAATCTGTGGAATCTGTGTCCTGTGTAAGTCTGTGTAATCTGTGTTATGGAATCTGTGTTATGAAATCTGTGGAATCTGTGTAATGAAGAATTATCATTGTAATCTGCGTAATCTGTATTTTAGCATCTGTGAAATCTGTGTTATGAAATCTGTGGAATCTGTGTAATGAAGATTCTCCCGATTGCATTTGATTCCTTAGGTGTTCGCAGCATGGCTACCTATGTAGAAACCGATGATATCAGGATATTTATTGATCCTGGAGTATCAGTAGCTCCTGACAGATATTCATTACCGCCCCACCGTATTGAATTAGACCGACATCAAGAGATGTGGAAGGCAGTAAAACACTGGGTGAATGTCTCGGATATAATAATTATTACACATTATCATTATGACCACCATAATCCCGATGAACAAGACATATATGATGCAAAAGATATTTTTTTAAAACATCCGAGAGAATTTATTAATCAAAGTCAAAAACAGCGTGCCGCAGCGTTACTCAGCATGATTGAATCTTGTGCTAAAACAATTAATATTGCAGATGGTAAGACTTATACTTTTGGTAATACTAAAGTAATCTTTTCAGAACCTGTGTTTCACGGATTGTCGGACCGTCTTGGTTATGTGATTGAAGTCTTTATCGAGGATACTAAAAGATTCATCTTTACATCTGATGTTCAGGGTCCATTAAGTGACAACGCAGTGAACTTTATTATTGATAAAGCTCCAGATGAAATAATTATTGATGGGCCTGCGACTTATCTTTTGGGCTCACATTATAAAAAGAATGATATTGATCTTGCTATTGAAAATCTTGGAAAAATAATAAGTAATACACCAGTAAAAAAGTTTGTTGTTGACCACCATCTATTAAGAGATTTAAACTGGGAAAATTATGTTACTGGATTAAGGGATATAAGGCAAGGTGTTAGTGTCTGTTCTGCAGCAGGCTATCTTGGAAAAAATGAAGATATTCTTGAGGCAAGGCGAAAAGAGTTGTATAAAAGGTCAGCCTGTGAATAACTATGTTAAAAACTATGTGGATAAATGCGGATAATATGTGGATAAACAGAAGTCCTTATATTTCAGGGTTTTTAAGGTTATTTTAATGAATATTATTATTGGTTATCCACAATCCTCTAATAATTCGAGCAAATGAAGAAATCTGATATTTCACAATTAAAAGAATTAAAAGAGAACTATACTAAAATCTGTGATGAGATCGCCAAGCTAATTATTGGGCAGAAAGAAGTAATTGATCAGGTGCTTATCAGCCTTTTTTGCAGCGGTCATTCATTGATTATAGGAGTGCCCGGTCTTGCCAAAACCATGCTCGTTAATACCATAGCGAATATTCTGGATCTATCTTTTAATCGAATTCAATTTACTCCAGATCTTATGCCTGCTGATATTACCGGTACTGAAGTGATAGAGGAGGATTTAACCACAGGAAAGAGGAATTTCAGATTTGTAAAGGGCCCAATATTTGCAAACGTTATTTTAGCTGATGAGATTAATCGTGCACCACCCAAAACACAATCTGCACTTCTCCAGGCAATGCAGGAATATCAGGTTACCTATGCTGGTAAAACATATGCTCTACCTTTACCATTTTTTGTTCTGGCAACACAGAATCCAATTGAGCAGGAAGGAACATATCCATTACCTGAAGCCCAGCTCGATAGATTTATGTTTACAGTTAACATTGATTATCCCTCGTCAGAAGAGGAGATTGAGATTGTAAAGACGACAACATCGGCATATGAAGCCAAACTGGACAAAATCATCGATGCCAAGAAGTTTATGTTAATGCAGGCATTAATTCGAAGAATACCAGTATCTGATGATGTAATTAAGAAAACAATAAGACTGGTCAGCTTAACACGACCAAATGAACATGCAAGTCCTGATTTAATTAAGAAGTATGTTGCCTGGGGTGCTGGGCCAAGGGCTTCACAGTATCTGATTCTTGGAGCAAAGGCAAGGGCAGCACTTGATTCCAGGTATTCACCAAATTTTGATGATGTAAAATATGCAGCACATTCAGTGCTGCGCCATCGTATTATCACAAATTTTACTGCAGAGGCAGAAGGGATTAATTCGGACCATATTATTGATGAACTCCTGAAGGGACATTAATACGTTAAGAGCGTTAGATTAATAAGTCATTAGTCATTGAGTCATTGAATTTTTCAGCGCAGCGTGTCTCCGTTTCACCGATTCTCCCATGCTCCGTTTCATATTCAATTCCCGCATCCAAACCCAGACCTATCTTCCATCTTTTCCAGTAGTCATCCAAAGGTATTTTCTTCCATCTTTCATCTTCTATCTACCATCTTTTAGGCATTTAGGTATTTTAGGTATTTAGGTATTTATTTATCTTTATTTGGGTATGATGAGCCCGGGATTGATATTGAAAATAATTGCCAGTAGCCCGATTAAGACAAAGTATATGTAAAATATATAGTTTTCTTGGAATGGTTGTTTTAAACAAAAATAGAAGCTTGTGAGTCCGAGCGGAATTGCCGCAATAAAAAAGAGTGGCATCTGAACAATGAGGGGGATTAAGATATAGCTCAATAGAATTGCAAATGCATTGATGTATCGTCCTGTATTTAAACCACACAATGTAAATAACGTTGCCACCTTGGTCTTTTTGTCCCCTGAATAGTCGGCAAGGTCGCGGAAATTCAGGCCCAAAAACAGGGGGATTGTGATTAATAAACTTGCTTTTACAGGAAAAGACAAAAATGGCTTTGATGGTTCAAAAAGAGCATAGCCAGCAATCGCAGCGAGAAGTGCACCCAAGGCGAGCATAAATATTGATACAGGGAAGAATCGCTTTAAGCGGAATGGTGGTGATGAATAGGTAAAGTGGAGAATGTGCCCGAGTAAGACTATAAGCAGAATACGGTAGCCAAGGACAAAAGCGAATAAAAGAGAAATAAGAAAAAAACAGACGCCGAGTTCTTGTATATGCTTGATTGCACTAGATTTTGAATTTAAGAGGGATGTTTTTTCGGAAATTCGGTCGGCTTTTATGTCATTAATGTCATTTGTAACTACTGAAGTCTGAAAAGAGAAAAATATTGCACAGATAAGGAAAAACGCATCAAGATAGTTTATTGGGCTTTGAAACATATGGGTTCCGAGAAAGATACCAAAATAAGTCGGGAATAGATAATGCAGGGCAATAAAGGGCCGTGAACCCGAAGTCCAATTTTTGACAATACCCGGTTCTTTTTTCTCCATCACCACTGCACTAATAATAGTTACTATAATCGGGATAATTGAATAGAGGATCATTTCTTTATTCCCTCAATTCTTCTCTGTGCTGGTGCATAAGATGGATTTACCTTGAGTGCCTTGTGATACATTGCTAATGCATGTTCTATTCTGCCCTTTTTTTCATAGATGAGTCCGAGGTTGTAAAAGGCTTCGGTTTGATTCGGGTTCTTTTTGATCGATTTTTTAAAGAGCTGTTCAGCTTTTTCATATTCTTTAGTGATAAAATAAAGTGCACCCAGATTATTATAAAGAGCGTCATTATTTGGTTCAATGTTCAATGCTTTTAAAAATTGCTCTTCAGCGCTTTTTATGTTACCTTGCTGATGATAAATAAGACCTAAACCAGCCAGGGCTTTAACTGCCCGGGAATTATAATGTAACGCCTTGGTATACATTTTTAAAGCCTTTTTCTTATCCCCTTTGCCTAAATAGAAATCTCCTTTGATCTGGAAGATTTTATACTTGGAATTTCCGTATAACAGACTTTTTTCTAAAGCCTGGGACATTTCCTTTTCGAGTCCTTCACGTGAGGCAATTTGTGCGATCTTTATAAAAAATTCTGCAGGCTCAACATTTCTCTTAATTGCCTTTTCATAGACCTCAATGGTTCTTGTATGTTTTCCTTTTTGCGTATATGCCTGACCGAGTGAGAGAATTGTTTCATAATCGGGTTCAGGAATTTCTTCCAGTAGTTCTATGCCTTTGTTCAGATCTCCGAGATTAAGGTGACATTGTCCGATCCGCTTGAGTATTTCATCGTCTCTACAGAGTGAGTACGTCCCTGTGTATTCGTCCATAGCCTGTTCATAATCAGTATTAAGGAAATAACACCAACCTGCAAGTTTTCTACCCTTTATTTCTATGGCTTTTTTGTCTATAGGAATTATGGTTTTAAATACAGCTTCCTGAAAAATAAGAGCAAACCCTGCACAAAAACATGGAATTAAAGCAAGCCATTTTAGATGGGATAATTTTTTTATCAGGAAAAATATTGTAATGAATATTAAAAACACTGGGCCAAGGACGACCGCAAATAATATTCCTGCCACTGTGAGTATATGAAGGTCCACTGATGCACGGTTTGAAAGTGCCGCTGCATTGACAATAAAACATGTCAATAATGCCAGTAAAAAGATCAAATAGGAGATAGGGTTATAGAAAATAAAGGTGTAATATGGCGAGATGAGAAGAATACCATAGATTATACCCAGACACAAAGATAAAATAACAAGACCGGAGAATCTAAAATTAAATATTTTTTTTGTGAGTTCTTTTTTACCTTTTCTAAGAATAAAAAACCCTATCAAAATTATTGAAAGTGAAAATATTACTGCATAATTCTGGCTGTCAATTGCAAGAATCCCATTGGTTATGATTGTTTTAAATGAGAGTGTGTGTGCACCAAAATAAGACGGTATTTTGGCAATGGTGTTTGGTAAGACACCATGCAGAAAGATAACCAGATAAATAAGGATTAAAGCGATAACGGATTTTAAATAATTTTTTGTTTTTATTAAAACATACGTAAATCCCCCAATTAAAATCAACAGTATTTCAATACGCTGACCCCAGCTTGCCTGTATTAAATCCCTTGTAAAATCAAAAAATTTGTGTATTTCAGTAAACTCTTCAAAGCCTTTAAGATAAGTCAGGGTATACCCACTGCCTTTAGATACAATAATATCGATGATTGGTGTGACAATAATCACAGCCATTCCCATCAATAGAGTCTTTGATACTTTTATCCAATTTTCCCTGGTTAAGGACATAAACACAAAGAGAATCCATAAAAATATCGAAATATAGAATAAAGGAAAATGAACAAATATCATATAAAAAGAATGGGAATTAATTGGAGAAAACCCGAGTATCTGTGTACCTTCAAAAACACTCTCAAGAATATTACGGCAGAGTATGATGGCAAAAAAAGTTAAAAAGCCAATGAGAAAAGAAAATTTCTGGTCTTCGATCTTCTTTATGAAATGATGTGCATTCATTTTGCAGTTGTTCGATTTATCGGGCTTCGTATTATAATTCTATAAATAGAATTGCGGGATTTATCGAGCATAATACCTTATGAAATTATTCATTCTGTAAATATTATTTTTACTTGACAAATCAAGTAACTACAATTTATGTTTTTTATCGTAATTCTATTTATGTATATCATCCCTCCATACATAAATAAGAAAAAAGGGGGAGAAGGAATCTCCCCCTTTTAACTGATTTGTTTATTCGAGAATTATTTTCTTTGTGACTTTATTGTCAGGTGTTTCGATTTTTAAGAAGTAGATGCCCCTTGAAAGTACTGTACCGTTTTTGTCTATACCAGTCCACTCTAATTCGTGCGTGCCGCTCTTTTTGATGCCGTCAAATAGGGTTGTAACCTCTTGACCAAGAGTATTATAGACCTTAACATTAACCTTGCCATGCTTTGGCAATGTATATTCGATGCGTGTTGCACTGGTGAATGGATTGGGGCGCACGCTGGTAACAAATTCTCTGTTTACAGCAGTGCCTTCCTTTTCTTCTTTGATTCCGACATTTGACCAGGAATCATAATAGACATCATTGCCACCTGAACCAACATAAGCCATTGCCGGGAAACCTGGCGCTTCACATGTCTGGATTGGTCTCGTGAATTCGGGAACATTGTCGTTGTAAGAATTGGCAGAAGACCAGGTACTGTCGGTTTGCCAGTTAAAACAGTAGACTGCAGGATCGGTCCAGTCATCTACAGAGCTAATATATGTTACGTACGGATAATAGAGACTATCATGATATCCATCATGGACTGATATGCTTGGTAAAACCTCGTTATATCCAACCCAGCTGTTGGTAGTTGAAACAGATGACCAGGTCGCACCAAAGTCCTCGCACCAAGCCCAGCAGAGACCATAATCCAAATTTGCAGTCCCTGCGAATCTTCTCGGGAACATTACCCATGAATCGCCAGTACCATCATGTGAACAGGCAATCTGCGGACCCATTTTGATTGTTGTATCTGAGTAGATTGTTATAGAACTTAACCAGTTAGAACCGGAATTAGTACTTCTTCGGCAATTAATACCTCTGGTATTACCGGCAGTTTCGTAAAGATAGGCTTCATGCAGGTAACTAGCGTTACCCCATGCTAGATCGGGGAAACCAGAGCCAGCAAATTGTAGTTGAGATTCAGTTTCCCATGTTTCACCTTGGTTAAGAGACCTTGTAAAGAAGATTCCATCGGCACCGGGTCCACCGAGTCCTTTATGGTAAGTGAGGTAAAGGTAATAAACATACTGATAATCGCTTCGGTCTGAGCAGACAGAATAGTTCCACACAGTATCATCTGAAGATTCTACCCAGGAATACTCAAAAGTACCTGCTGCATCGTATCGTACATGAAGTAAGTTTCCATTACCACCTGAAACACGGACAAATGTATGAAACCAGCCAGAACTTGGTCCATGGATAATTTCGGGCTCATAGATAGCATTACCACCCACACTGAAACCGTGGTCATAAGACCATGTTAACCCATTATCATCAGATATGTATATCCTGCAAACTGAATCGGCGGTAGCAATCGCAGCCCTAAGGGTATCGCCTTTATAATAATCGACTGATATTGCCTCGTCATCAACATCACTTAGCATTGCCCAGCTATTGTAGGCAACACCTCCACTATATATTGTAATATCGTCACCCCAGCGCATAAAAGGTTCAGGTCCTTCCGTTATATTGATAACTTCAGGAAGGTCGTTCTGTTGAACTGGAAGTTGCCTCTTATACTCTTCAAGGAGTTGATTATGCATATCCATGTCACCATTTTCTCTTGCCTGGATAATCCGCTTGACGAGCGGGTTCGTCTCTGGAAAACAATCAGCTTCGGTTGAGACTCTGGGTGTGAACTCTTCAGATTGATTAGGTTTTTCATTAGCATCGATTTGAAGAGCAAAGACAAATGTACACATCAGACATATAAGCATTATTTTTTTCATTTTTTCTCCTTTGCGAATTTTGTCCAAATTTTAATTTGGTTACAAAATTCAGTATCCCGCTTTTTCGTAAGAAAAGACGGGGTTATACTTTAATCTATGTTCCATCTTTTTTCTTCCTAATCTCTTTGTCTTTTTTACTATTATCACCTCCTTTCATATATAAAAAGTATTTTAAATAAGAATAATCGAATTACTCAAAAAGTCAATAGGTATCTTTACTGCAAACTTCGGTGTTTCATTCTTCAAATCATAATTTATTTCAGTTCCTGAATCATTTTTCATTTTTTTATATATTCAACACCGCAGACCGGGCAGAATCGAGCCAGAGGATGGTTAATTTGCCCACCACAATTAGGACATTTACTTATGAGATCTGTACCGCAGCTTGGACAGAATTTCTCTTTCTCATTTATTGAGACAAACCCACACTTTGGGCAGATTCCCAAGACCTTTTCCACGAAATATTATAATGTAAACTATTAGGGAAACTATTAAATAGACGAACCCCTTTTCTGGAGTAGCAGACCTTGGTCTGCGCTATTTTTCCACGCGAGACAAGTCTCGCTACTCCAATACTGATAAAGGGCAGAGAGAAATGATGCTTCGCATAGAAGAGATACTTCGTAT
>JAGMEL010000240.1 GCA_023128195.1 Caldifarciminota bacterium
GAGTGCTAATGGTTTTATCTTAAAGTGGAGATGGGGTCAAATCTAAACATTTTACATTAGCCTCTTCAGCTTTGCTTCAACTTCAGCATATCTCTTTCTAATTTCTACATCCTGCTGCATCTTCTCTTTTAAACGCCTCCGCAATTGAGATACGGACATATAGTCTATAGCGCCCAACAAATGACCAATCTGCGCCTGCGTTATCTCACAATATTTGTATAACAATTCCGCCGCTATTCCACGAATCACTCCATTTGAATTACGTACCTTCAATGACTCCTCACTAATCCCACACTCCCTCTGTAATATCCCCACTACTACCTCAGGCTCTAAGGTACTAACCACCAAATCACGATATGATGGCTGTTCTCGCACTGAACCACGCTTCAAAAAACGCTTTGCTTTACGGGCAAAATTAGCATCACCCAATATTATCCTATTCTGCACTTTCTTGAAAGGATTCTCAATTCCTCGTTTCAACCCATCAATAATAAAAGCTCGATATGCCCGACGACCACCAACCATTGATAAGAGTAAATCGTAATCAATCACTGGAATTACACGGCGCTCACTCATATAACCAGGTAAACTGCTCCATTGATATCCTTTCGCATGTTGCCACTTATCCTGATAATCCAATGACCCCATCCCCCTCACCCGCACACTATTCAAATGAAGATACCTTGATACTTCCAAGTAAATAATTGTCCGCATCAACTAAATATGCCTTATACCTTCCCTGATACAAATTGCCACAACGATTATGACGCCAGTTAAACCACCCAGTATAGCAAATATTAAAATGACGCATAAACTCAGAACAATTCGCTTTTTTGGTCTGAATAAGAAGGTGAAAATGATTAGTCATCATGATATAAGCATTGAGCACAACTTGATATATTTCCAACGATCCAGTGAGCAATACGAAAAATCTGGAGCGGTCCTTATCATCCATAAAAATCTTCCTTCGCTCAATACCACGACAGGTGATGTGATAGAAAGCCCCAGGAAACTGAATTCTTAAAGATCTCGCCATATCACTATTATACTCATTCTCGCTCTTTAATGTAAAATGTTTAGATTTGACCCCATATCTTCATTTATGATAGAACCGCCATTAAGATGAATTAGATCCGGATTTTCCTAATTTAGAATTATCAGTATTTATCTTTTCATCTAATCGTTTTTCAATTTCGTTGATCTTTTTTATTGATTTGTATACTAAAACCCATAGAAAAGCAATAGCGGCAGTAAAAATTATTTCTATATTAGGAACTTGTGCTTTTTCTGCATACTCAGCAGGTAAGAAAAAATAAGTCCACTTGCCAATAGTAATAATTATCAGAATAATGATAATCATAATAATGCCTTCTTTTGGATTTAATGAAAGCGTTAATTTTTTCATATATACTCCTTGAATATTACTTATAATTGGTTCCTAATAACATCATTCTAATAAAACCAATTGTCGTCGTCCGGCCAAGGGGACCAATCGCGATGATCATAACTATTTAACCAATCCAATATATTTTCAAATGTATTACACCAATATTCGATTGCAATCCATGAATGCTTATAACCTGTCATGTAGTCCCAATAGAAAAACCCCAAAGCCATACCAATAAGCATTTCTAGTACTATGTGACCTTCTGGATCGATATATTTCAATGGGTTATTTCGGCAATAAAGATAGCAATTTAGTTGATGATTGTAAGCTATGTATCTGCGCGAATTGTTAAATGGTATATTTACTCCAGGATATTTTGATATCACAGCATTCTGTAGATTATTGTATGCACGATTTTGTTTTTTCAACTTTGTGCGATAGTCCTCAATATTTATGGATTTTTGAGGCGAATATTTTGACATGTAGTTATTCCAGGACAGATATTTTTCATAACTCAATAACCGCTCATCATCAGGTAGATTTGACCAGGTATCTAAGGTCATAAACCTGCCTATCTCTGGATCGTAATATCGCTGGCAAAAGTAGTTGAGACCCATCTCTGAATCAAATTCTTTGCCTGTGAACCCATGCGTATTATTAGATGCTGCGGTCATTTCACCAAAAGGATAATAGGTAGCGCTCCAGACTATTGAACCTCTCTCATCTGTCATCTTTCTCGGTGAACCCAGTGCATCGCAATGATACCAATGTGTATCTGCACCGGCAATCTTAGCAATGTGCCTGCTTCCTGCATAAATATATCTTGCTAATATACTGCCATTTGGCGCATACTCAACTATTGGGTTTATCCCGCTATACAGGTAATATATCGTGTAGTCTGATGTCATACCATCACCTAATGGTGTAGATTCTCCATAACCATTTATCTCTCCACCAAAGGTTTCTTTTGTACCCGGGAAAACATCCACTGCAGATGAGCCACCTTGGAATAGGGTATCGAGGTTAGGAGGTTGAGAAGGTGCGAAGGTCGCTATAGTATAGCGAATTGCCTAAGGATTATTAATTAGCGATTTTGCAATCTTCACTTTTATTCTGCCTGCAGGACCAGGTGTTTGCTGCACCAGCATGCCAAAAGGTCTGGAGACCTTTGACCCATCAGGTTTATAAATACCATAATCATTGTCTCCCGCATACACACAATACTCCCAGGCTGCTTGTTTAGGCACTTTTGTCATCGTATCCTCTGGTAATGTAAGTCTCCCCGAATTCGGAATTGTGTCAATATCTAAGGTTATAAAAACTTTTACCTTGCCCGTTACATTAGAAAGATTGTTGTTGACTATGGTAAAGGTCAAATAATTAGGAGTATTTTTTACATAGACTTTTTCTATATCTCGTCCTTTATTATAAATACTCTCAGGACCCCGTGTTTTTATGGCCAGGTCATTTGACGCATCAAAAAACCTATAAACTGATTCACACTAACATTTTTAAAAAGTTATGCTTGTTTCTTAGCTGTTTGTTCAGCAAAAAATATTTTTCCATTGTTAATACTTCTTTCTGCTATAACCAAGCTCAAAAATAATCCCACAATTGCAAAAATATTAGCGTTTAAGACTAAACACGTATTTGAATTGGTTTCCCAAAGCATCATAAAACCAAAATTAAATATAATAGTCATATTATATACAGCGTTATCAAAATATGTTCTTTGAGCATAATTAAATGTACGTTCTGTTACAACCATAATCTGAGGTAAAAACCAAATGATGTTAAGCCAAACAAAAACCCTACTTTTAAATAGATAGAGAATAAACGATACTATACCCAAAAAACATAACAATAGACGTAATAAATCAACTGTACTACATTTGATAATAACTACACCAGTATAAAAAAATATTCCATATAAGCTTATCAGTAATATAACTAGGGTAATAATAATAGTTAATTTTTTCATAATTTATTGCCCAACGTTTAATAATAGCAAACTCTTAACTTATCCGAGGCGAGCCTTTCTACAATAACTATAGAAACTATAGATTAGAGGTTGATGGCTAAATGAATGTTTACCTTTCCAATAAGAGATTCTGTTACCTTTAGCCTCGTAGTGCTTTAAATATACCGTAAATCAAAACTGTTATACCAATAATAGCTACATTCATAAATATCAAAGGGTAAATTTCTTCATGTCGATGCACAATATATAAATAACCAAAGACCAAGGTAATTACAGAGCCCAATATTACTGGAAATAAAGGGGGCTCTTTTATTTCCTTTTTTTCTTCTATTTTTTGCTGCAATGATTCATGAGGAGTTCCCTTTGATTTTCCTGTCATTACATCCAACTTCTTGCGAATTTTCTTCCACAAAAAAGAATAATATTCTTCCTTGGCGATCAATATTATAGGAGAGCATATAAAAAGAACAACAAAGCCAAGTATAGTTAGGAAAAGTGAATTTAGAAGAAAACCGCAAAACAATGGAATACCACATATAGCAAATAATAGAATTGCTTTATTATATTTTCTCTTTTCGGGAGAATTACCTAACCAACCCAATTGCTTGTCCTTTTCTAAAAATTTCTATTCTATTAATGTTTAACATAATATGCCCAGCCACTATAGAATCCAACAGGAACACCAAAACCAATACCTATTGACATCCCCTGCCAAATACCTGATTCGAAATAGCTTGCACTGAAATAACTGATGTTTCCTCCCATAGTATTGAAAGAACCTCCCCATAAACCTTGGCCCCACGCGACATAAAAACCTAATGTCCAACCAAAACTACCACCTCTATTAGCACCCAAGTAACTATAAGCTGCTGGGCCAGTATCTTGCTGAAAATGGACAGCTTCTCCTATTGTCCCGCCATAATTAAGTGTTGTATTAGCTTCGAAGGAAAATCCAAAGGCATTAGGTCCATAGTAATGGAAAAAAAGTGTTTCACTTAATCCAAATGGCAATGAAGGTATTTTCGGCAGTTTTTCACCGCCACCACTTTTCCCTGAACCATATCGTTTCCTTCCACCACGCTTTCCGCCATAATTTCCTCCGCAGCCATCATAATACTCACCGAAGTCCTGCTGCAATATATCCGTATTTTCAAAGGAATACCCCCAGTCATACGGTTCATTCGGAATGTAGCGGGGAGCAGTGGTTACAACAGAAGGATAGACGCATAATCCATAATCTGGATGCACAATCACCTGGTATACCAACCCCAATGAATCAATGTATTTTAATGGGTTCCCCATACAGTAAGCATATCTGTTTTGGGTTTGTGGAAGCTCAATGTAGCCGCCGAATGGGTCTAAAGTGACGAAGCGTCCGATCTCTGGGTCGTAATATCGCTGGCAAAAGTAGTTTAATCCCATTTCTGAATCAAATTCTTTGCCGGTGAAGCCGTGGGTGTTATTACTACCTGCGGTCATTTCACCAAAAGGATAATATGTTGCGCTCCAAACAACTGAGCCTGACTCATCTGTCATTTTTCGTATAGAAGTCAGAAGTAAAAAAAGAATTATTTTCCATCTTGCCTCTGACATTATTCTACCTGATTTCTCTATGATGTCAATGTATAAAAATTGTAGAAAGTCAAGACCTGGCACTAATATACTAATATAATATATTAAATATGACACTAAACTGACACTAATTAAAATTAAAATGCGGGTTAATGGTATTTTCTGCTCAACGTCTCCTCTTCGGGCCCCTCAATTATACCCTTTCTTACCAGGAGTATAAGCCTAAGAGTATCTGTTATGTCTTAGCCAGTTTGTCCCACATGCGGTGAAACAGAACGTGCAAATCAATACCCAGACTGCCCGCTTGCCCATCCAAACAATATATCCCCAAATGATACTACAATACCATGTCTATCAGCGCCAATTGTCAAGCCAAACCACATTATCGACATGACTGCCATTGTTGCTATTATGCAGTACCACTTAATTACCGTTGATATATGTTTTAGAAACGTAAAGACTCTATCGTCAACTGTCGTGGTCAATTTATGCAGGGAAAAGAACAGCCCGACAGCCACTAGTATTAACGGTGTAAGTGCAATACGTAAATTGGTTGTATCCCCAATCGCCAGTGTGGCAGCCCAAATCCTAAATACATAATCCCAAATAGACTCAAAAACGAAATTAGCGAGAAAAGGATATGGGAAAACCACTGCCACAACGCAAATTAAACTGATAAATACATTTAGCAAAATTCTATTCAGTGCAGAGATTGATTTCATGATTAAAATCCTTTCACGCAATACATTGACCATTGAGGTCATATCAGAAATGCAAGTTAACCCATCTTATAGCGAAATGATGACCAGGATTTCCATAATGTCCATGTTCCCGCCAAAAATCAAGGAGCATACTTCTAGTCCATCTATGTGCACGTAACCACATTATTTCTGAAAATTCATGAGCAAGACCTCTCCGAAGTGACCAAGTATTGTCCCGTTGGTTTATTCTGACCCAAATGTCCCACTTAGTTAGTTTCTCATTTTTAGGCTTACCAATCATTGATTGCTTTAAAGCTTCGCTTATGATGTAATCAATTATATTTCCATCAAGCCAGTAATCTAATGATGCAAGAAAGCTAAATTTTTCCTTTAACCAGGCTGCCGCATTGCGACAATCTTCTTTCGTGACCTCAACTCCTTGACCGAATTGCTCCCAATCATCGCTAGTTATAATACCTTGAGAGACTATGATTTGTAGCTCAAGTGCTCCAAAATAACCAGCAATATCCGCGATATTGTTTGTAGCAACCATTGCATAAAACCCAGGATGTGCTCTCATATAACTTGCCATAGACCCAGGCCAACTGCCAAAACCACCCATTCCATAAAAAGGACAGAAGGTGTCGTTGGTGCCGTGGGCTCCATAATCAGGATTTTCTCGAGGCCACATTGTTTCACCGGTCGGGTCAATAAATACCAATGGGCAGTTAGCACAGTAGGCGTAGGGTGATGCTGTAGGACTGTTTTGTGGATCCAATGTCGTAAACCTACCAATCTCTGGATCATAATACCGCTGACAAAAGTAGTTTAATCCCATTTCTGAGTCAAACTCCTTACCCGTAAACCCGTGGGTGTTATTACTACCTGCGGTCATCTCGCCAAAGGGATAATATATGGCACTCCAGACTGTTGAACCTCTCTCATCAGTCATCTTTCTCGGTGAACCCAAAGCATCACAGTGATACCAATGTGTATCAGCGCCCGCAACCTTGGCAATATGCCTGCCTCCTGCATAAATATACCGTGCCAGTACCGATCCATTTGGCGCATACTCAGCTATTGGATTAATGCCATTATACACATAATATATTGTATAGTCTGATGTCATACCATCACCTAATGGTGTAGATTCTCCATAACCATTTATCTCTCCACCAAAGGTTTCTCGTGTGCCCGGGAAGACATCAGTGGTGGATGAACCGCCCTGGAACAATGTATCGAGGTTAGGAGGTTGAGAAGGTGCGAATGTAGCAATAGTATAGCGAATTGCCTGGGGATTGTTGATGAGCGATTTGGAGATTTTCACTTTTATTATTCCTGCAGGACCCGGGGTTTGCTGCACCAGCATGCCAAAAGGCATAGAGACCTTAGCACCATTTGTCTGATAAATACCATAATCATTATCATTCACGTAAATACAATATTCCCACGCACATTTCTTAGACACTTTTGTCAAGGTATCCTCTGGTAATGTTATTCTACCTGAATTTGTCAACGTGTCAATATCCAAGGTGATGAAAAGATTTAATCTACCTGGTTCATTAAAAACATGCCGGTGAATAAGCGTGAAATCTATATACTGAGGTGAATTTTTAATATAGACCTTTTCAATATCCCTGCCTTTATTATAAATACTGTCAGAACCCCGTGATTTTATACCCAGGTCATTTGAAGAATCGAGAAATAATGAACCGAGTCCACCACCATCGCCACCCTTTTCTTTATTATAATAATGTTTTTTTACTCTTAAGCCCGAGGCATTATAGGCAAAATCAACTGTTTTTCCACCCTTTTTAT
>JAGMEL010000241.1 GCA_023128195.1 Caldifarciminota bacterium
TTATTAAAGGTGCAGGTAAAGTAACAACGCCGAGCAAAATCAAATTGCAAGGACTTGAAACCAAAAAGATAAATATTCTTATTAAGTCAAAAATCGATGGAATTATTCGTTTGACTATAAATATAGATGAAAAGAAGATTAAAAAGTTACTCCCAGTAAAAGTGGGTTTATCTTTTAGCAAAAATGATTTATTCCATGATGATTTTAAAAATGGCATGAAAAACTGGACAGTAAATGAGGGACAATGGAGAGCCTCAAATGGCATTGCCAGCGTCAGCGGCTTATCCCATTTTGCTTTTATAAAAAATAATAATTGGCAAGATTATACATTTGAAGTAAAAACAAGATGTAGAGGGAGTGATGATTCTACTGTTGATTGGTTAAAATCATATATTTTCTTTCGACTGCAGGACGAAAAGAACTTTTATAGATTTGGAATTCATGGAGGTTGCCAGACCATTAGTTTATATAAATGTGTGAATGGTAAATGGTTCGAATTAGCTAAAACGCCATTTTCAGCACAAAGAGAACGTTGGTATGCGTTAAAAGTTGCAGTTAAGGGAAATAGAATTATTGGATACCTGAATGGTGAAGTTGTAATTGAGGCAACGGATGATACATTTTCTTCGGGTGGTATTGGGCTCGGTGTGCTAGAAGATTGGATGGTAACTGATTACGCAAGTATAATCGTAAAGAAATCATAGTATTACACAATAGCTTCAAGAATTATTTTTCTAAAATTAATAGCACCTGCCAAGAAAACTTTTTGAGCGAAGGTATAATCGCAAAGATCTTCCTATCTAATCTCTCAAAAAAGTGCTGAATTTTATCGTAAAAGGGAAATTTACAAAATGGAAAGGCGAAAAGCGCAAGAAAATAATAATATTTAAACTCGTATCCGGGAAACCTTTTACTTATTAATTGCAAATCTTTCATCCGCAGAGGGTGTTCATCCTTCGACCGCAGTCTTGGCGTTAAAAATCTAAAGGTTTTAATAAATGGATTATGCTCCATTGGTTCTATAAATATTGCCTTGCCACCAATTTTGATTACGCGTTTAATTTCTGGAATAACTCTTTTTAAATCAAGGTGGTGCAAAATCGAAATGCCATAAATCAATTCAAAGTCGTTATTTCTAAATTTTAAACTCTCAGCATCCATAATCCTAAAATCTATTTCGAGATTTTCTTTTGTAGCTTTCTGTTTTGCCGTCTTTATTGCATACTCAGAAATATCAATTGCTGAAACCCTTGCTCCTTTTGAAGCCATTGAAATGGCAAATAAACCTAAACCACAGCCAATTTCCAATATGTTTTTTGAAGCACAGTCTGATAATAACTCAATAAATTTTTGTCGTATGCTTTCATTAAACGAATAATATTTTGATACTTTTCGCCGGGCTTTTGCTTCAAAAATTTCATCATGAAAAATTTTTTCCCTTAGTTTTCTGTCTTCCTTTAAACCTAAATCTGCATTTTGCATCGACATAGGTCTAAGTATAATCTCTTTTTTTATTCTGTCAAGAGGTGTACGATATAGCTAGATACACATATAAGTTTATGCTGAAACAAATAGACAGCACTTTATGCATCGCTTGGAAATATAGTGTGTGATCATAAGAATGTGATTGTAAAAAGACTATAGTTTTTGAATCTACAATTTTATCTTTTTTGCCCAGGAGCGGTTTTCTATAAACCACTGAACTGCAGATTCTATGCCCTGTTCTAATTTTATTGTTGGTTGCCAGGCAAGAATATTTTTTGCCTTGGTGATATCAGCCCAGGTTGCCATCATGTCTGCAGGATGGAATGGTTCGTAAATAATGTTTAGTTTGTTTAGTTTATTTAGTTTGTTTTGAATTATTTGTAAAAAATCCATTAGTTTACACGGTTTATCTCCACCAAGATTAATTATCTCAAATCCGAGCGGTTTTAATGCCTTAATTGTACCTTGAGCTATATCATCCACATAAGTAAAGTCACGCGATTGTGTACCATCACCATAAATAATAACTGGTTTTTCTTGATCTACCCAGGATATAAATCTTAATGGACACATATCTGGCCTTGATGCAGGTCCATATACAGTAAAGTATCGAAGAATCGTTACATCTATATCATATAAGTTGTGATAAGTATAACAGGTAACTTCACCACTTTTTTTAGAGGCAGCATACGGAGAAATAGGTTCATTGACTGGTAAGGTTTCCTTAAACGGCATTTTCTGTCCTGCGTAGAGCGAAGAAGTTGATGCTAATATGTATTTTTTCACGCCAAATTCACGACACAATTCCAGAAGATTTAGATTGCCGATTACATTAGTGGTGTAGTAAATGAACGGGTTTTCTAAACTGTAACGAACACCAGCACGGGCAGCGAGATTTATTATGGAGAGAAACGGAGAAACGGAGTTTCGGTGAATCGGTGACATAGAATACTGCTGGAATAACTTTTTTAGTACAGTATAGTTTTCGATGTCGAGTTGGTGGAAAGTGAAGTTAGGGTATTTTTTTAGTTGATCAAGGCGCCATTGTTTGAGCCGGACGTCGTAGTAATCGTTCATGTTGTCGATGCCGATGACAGAAACAGTCATTGAGTCATTGGTCATTATGTCACTCGGAATGAGTTCTGGCTTTGTGAGGAGAAATTCGCAGACCTTCCAGCCGATAAAGCCAGCTGCGCCTGTAACGAGAATGTTTTGTTGAGCCATGTTGTGCAATTATATCGATAAAAGAGTGTGTGTCAACGGATTGTATAGAAAATTAGAAAACCCTCTCCCTTAAAAAGAAAGAGGGAATTAATAAAGGAAATCCCTGCAATGCGGAGGATATAGAGGTTGAGATTGCTTCTCCTGCACCTTTTATAAAAGGTGCGGGGTCGCAATGACATTTTTTTTCATTACGAACCGATAAAGTTTCGACTGTAATCGAAGGTTATTGACAAAAGTTTCGATTTAAGTATAATATATCATGGATGATATATATTATGCTTATAACCCTTGGTGGGAAAATAAAAAGTTTGATTTCG
The DNA here is from genome assembly GCA_023128195.1 of Caldifarciminota bacterium. GTDB lineage: Bacteria > Hydrothermota > Tepidihabitantia > SM23-42 > SM23-42 > SOIY01. The sequence continues at coordinate 3,027 of JAGMEL010000241.1, forward strand.
GCATTCTCAGAACAGCCTATCTTGATGATTTCAAAGATTTTGTTAAGCGCCGCCAGATTGAGGTCATTATTGGAAGCAGGCGGGCAGGAAAAACAACTATTCTCAAACAACTGATTAAAAAGCAGCTTGGTAATGGATTTCCTGCTTCTGATCTTTTATATCTTGCGCTTGATCACCCCCGTCTATCAAAAATTCCAATCGCCGAACATCTTAAATATTTTCGCAAGCTCTTTATGCACGATCGAACTAAGAAATTACTGCTGTTTTTAGATGAAGTTCAGGAGAGTTCAAATTGGGAGGCTGAATTAAAATCAATTTATGATTTAGAAAATGTAAAGATTGTTTGTACTGGTTCAACCTCATCTTTGATAAAATCTCAGGGTGGTAAACTTACAGGGAGGCAGATAGTTAATATAATCTACCCTTTAAGTTTTAAGGAATATCTTACTTTTAATGATATTAAGTGGAGCCATGCCGAAGAGTACAAGTTGGAAAAGTTGGTTGAAGATTATCTTAATAATGGTGGGTATCCAGAACATGTGCTTAATCCTTCTGATGAATATTTATCTAATCTTCTTGATGATATAATCGCCCGAGATGTAGTCCGTCTATATCAAATCAAAAAGGCAAATCTTCTAAAAGACATCTTAAGATTATTGGCAGCATCGGTTGGTAATAGAACAAGTTTCAATAAAATTGCTAATGTCTTAGGTGTTAGTGTGGATACAGTAAAGGAATATATTGGTTATCTTAAAACGGCATTTTTAGTGAAGTCGGTTGAAAAGTGGACTACTTCATATTCTGAAAAGGTATATGCCCACAAAAAGTTTTATTTCATGGATACGGGAATAAAAACCATTCTTACTGGTAAAGGTGACTTAGGTTTTAAAGCCGAGAATGCTGTTCTTATACATCTTTTAAAGAGAAAACAAGATATTGGTTACTATGCTGAGAGTAAAAGGGAAGTGGATTTTGTTGTCGGTGGATTTAAATTACCGCAGCCAATTGAAGTAAAGTATAGTTCTAATATCAATTGGCAAGACAAAAGACTTGATGGTATTAGGTTATTTTTAAAACGCTATCCAAGGGTGAAAAAAGTTTTAGTCATTACAAAGGATTCTGATTTTGAAATAAAAAGCGGTAAAATCGTTATTAAGGCGACGCCTCTTTGGAAATTACTGTTGGCAAAACCAAAAGATTACTGGTAAAATCAACTCTGATTTATAGTCGAGCGAGCTCGTACCGGTCTTCAGTCTTATAATATTTCACAGGGCTCGACCACTACATTGATTAGGGAATTACCACAGCCATATTGAATATGGGTGAAACGGAGCAACGGAGAACCGGTGCAAGAAAAAAACCGATAAAGTTTCGATTATAATCCAAGGCTATTGATAGAAGTCAGGAAGATGTCATTTTACGATTACAATCCGCTGTTTTTTATCGCCTACAATAACATGATATATGCCTGCACTTGAGGGTTTGTAATTCAGTTCCTCTGCAAAAGTCTCATAGATTTTGCGACCTGTGATATCAAAGACCTTGATCAAACTTGGTGCAGTAAGCTTCATTTCAATTGCCCGGCTAATCGTTCTAATGTTTTCAATAAAGACTTCTTTAGCTATAACTTCTTCACACCCGGTAACTGTATTCTTCTGAATTATCCAGGTTTCCGGATCTACTGTAATATCGATTGGTTCTTGAGCGAGTAAAAATTCGAAGTGATGAGATACCTGATCTATTGCCAGAGTTATGATCGTATCGCCGCTCGGATAATCAACACCTATTGGCAGGGGCATATGGAATACTGCAGGTCCCAGGGACTGGACCTGAGTAATGTCTAATATTAAACGCCAATCTGGCGATTCATATACCTTGCCCCAGGCAACATCATAATTAGGATAACCCATATCATATACCCATTCATCAAAGAACCAGTCGTAATCATCAACCAGGACTTGATTCATAATCTGGTTCAAATCATCAGTTGAGGCATTTTTGTATGCAAATGAATCACGATAGGCTGCAAGAAGATTTAACCAGGTATTGTCATCGCCACACAAATATCTTATCATATGGCAAACCCAGGAAGCTTTACAATAGGTATGTCCCCAGGCAAAGATCAGATTTTCCGGGGGGTCATACATGGAATGGGGGCTGGAAGCTTCTGCCTGGAAATACGAATTTCTTCGCGAAATCATTAAATTTATAAAAGACTGATGACCCTGTCTCCGCTCTTTATATAATGCATCAGAATATGTTGCAAAACCTTCGTTGAGCCAGACATTTGCCCAGCCAAAACAGGTAACCATATCACCCCACCACATATGTGACATCTCATGGGCCATAAGATAATAATCATAGCTGACAAATCCAGATCGGTAGATCGAACTCATTGTTTGATGTTCCATACCCGCATAATAGAAAGGATGGAGTATTACCATACCATAGCGTTCAAATGGATAATCGCCGTATAACGAATCATAGAAATACATCATGTCAGTGGTATGTTGAAATGCAGTCGGTGCATAAATAGTATCCTGAGGCCAAAAATGGTATTTTATCTCAATGCTATCAGCAGCCGATGGATGGTACCAATCTGAGTAGGTTATATAAATACTCGATGCAAAATGAATCAAGTAGGGAGAGATAGGATAATTATGTTTCCAATGATATGTTGCCATACCTCCAGCAACATCTTTCCCTAAATACTCGCCTGTAGCGCAAACAGTATATGTATCAGGCACAGTAATATAAAATTCTACACCATTATCTGCCTTATCCCATAAACGATCATAACAGGGCATCCATCTTCTTGTGCAGAAAGGACAACCCAGTGTATATGAAATAGGACGACTACCACTATACCAGAGATACCCCATACTACCAGAGCAAGTGCCGCTATATCCAACCATTATATCAAAAGAATCACCCTGATTATAAGCTTGGGGCAGATTCACGTATAAAGTCTCATAATTGTGGGAGTAAGATGCAGTAACTCCGTCGACTTTTAAAGAGTCAACACTCAGTCCTGAAAGCTGGAGGTCAAGAATCGTCAAATTATCCTCATTACTCCGGGCTGAAATTGTCACTGCACCTTCAAGATAGCGTGACGTCATTGGCAATTCGAGATCAATTAAGTAATGAAGAACGTTATAAGAATGTATAGATTCTGCCCTTATAGGCTCCGGGTAAAATACCTGTTTATTTTCGATATTAAAAAAAGACTGAGTTACTAAAAACAACGTAATAATATTCATAATTCCTCCTTTGTATAATTATAGGTATTCACTGTGTAATGTCAACATGTATAAAGATGGAAGATCGGTTTGGGTTTAGGTGCAGGATAAAATATGGTTGATGGGCTTAGGTTTAAAGGCTGGCACAAATGACAAATTCTGACGTCTACTGCGTACTGCTTACTATCAGAATGAGTTCTCTCAATATCTCTGCTACGGTTGACCCTGATGCATAGGGTGTGGCAGCTAAGGGGTTATATTCTACAATGTCTGCACCAATTATCTTTTTATTCTTCAATAATAATAATGAATCAATCAATTCTTTGTAAGAAATCCCTCCTGGTTCTGGGGTAGATACTGCCGGCAAGACACCCGTATCCAAAATGTCAGTATCAATTGATAAATAGATTGGTTCTTTGATTTTATTAATAACTGACGACAATGGTTCAAAGACCTTGAATTTATAAAGATTTTTATTATATTCAAATTCCTCTTTTGTTCCAGAACGAATACCAAATTGATAAATATTATTAATACCTACAATCTCGCTTACCCTGCGCATAGTTGTGGCATGACAGATTTTTTCACCGAGATATTCATCGCGTAAATCACAATGGGCATCAAATTGAATCACGGAAAAGTTTGGATATCTTTTTTTAAATGTTTTAATAACCGGCAGTGTAATAGTATGTTCACCGCCAAGAAATATAAATTGCTTTTTGACATCCAGAATATCTCTAAGTGCTTTCTGACTTTCTAATTGCCAGTCTTTTGTAGTAAATTGAAGATCTTCAAGATCACATATCTTTAAATCTAAAAGGCTCTTATTCTGATAAGGAGAATAATCCTCAATATTCTCAGAACAAAGTCTTATGAATTCGGGTCCAAATCGTGAACCTGGAATGAATGAAGAGGTTTTATCAAAAGGAAGACCTAAGATAACTACATCTGCATTTTTATAATTTGAATTAGAATAATAAAGCTTCATTATTAAGCTGTCATCTCAGATCTGTAATCTGTTATCCCTGAATTTATGCTGCTTCGACATAACCCAGCGCGCCAGCCATGGTAATTACTTTAATAGGACAAACCTCAAAGCATCGACCGCAGCCAATACATTTGTCTTTGATTACTCCATGCCTCTTACCGGGTTCACCTTCAATAGCCTTAAACTGACAGACCTTTACACACTCTCCACAACCATCACACTGTGAAGAAATTATAGCATAGGGTCGTGCTTTTGCCCGATCAATAAATGATTTTGTGGGACATTTATTAAAACAAATTCCACAGGAAACACACTTTTCATAATCCATTACAGGAAGATTCCCATCCATGGCAATTGCACCATCATGTGGACATACCTTAACACAGAGTGTACAGCCAATACACCCTACTTTACAAACATTCTTAACAGCCTTACCTTTATCCCGGGTTTTGCAGGCTAAATAAATAAGTTGTGACCGAAGTATTAACTCCAGAACCTGACGCGGACATTCCTTAACACAAATACCGCACGCAGTGCACTTATCTAGATCAATAATTGGTAAATGGTTTTGTCCCATTTTTATTGCTCCAAATGGACAGACAGTTACACAATGTCCTCCACCAAGACAACCGTATTCACAAGCCTTATTACCACCCAGAAGGATGTAGTTGCTGCGGCAATCCCCTGGTCCAACATATTTAAATTTCTCAACTGCCTCATTCCAACCACCCCGGCATCTCAAGACACAAACCTGCGGTTCAATCTCTTCAACTTCAACACCCAATATTTTACCAATTTCCTTTGCAGTTTCTGAACCACCTACAGTACAAAGATTTGGAGAAACGTCATTGGTTTTTGCAGCCAGGGCATGGGCATATGCCTCACAGCCAGGAAAACCACAGGCACCGCAATTTGTACTCGGCAGGACTTCCCTTATTTTCTTTTCTTGTTCACTCACCTGGACGGCAAGTTTCTTAAACGCGATAGCCAGAACTACACCAAAGACTAAACTCAATCCTCCCAAGCCAAGAATCGCTTTTACAATTTCAATTGTCTCCATATTTGGGAATTATATGTATTTTTTTTCCTATGTCAAGATAAGGAATTGAGAGCTCTAAAAGATTATTTTCGAGCTTTCTCGATTCCAGAGATTATAAATAGATGACAGTGATTTCGCTATTTTTCTGAAATCTCAAATTGTGTTAACTCTACGCCTTTAATTTTTCCTTACCGCTAAGAATCCTTTGTTCAAACGGTGAAGACCGAATCATTGAAAGCTCCTTGTTTGCCTGTTCTACTATTTCCTTACTCTTTTTGTTCTCGCCATAAAGAGCTTCATAAGCCTTTGCACCAGCAATCTTACCTTCTAACATTGCCGTCGATGCCTCTTCTATACATGCCAGGTCTCCACATACAAAGATATGCGATTTAGAGGTCATCATGCTCTCATTATGATATGGAACATTGCCGCCTAACTCAGGAACATAATCTATGCGGCATCCTGCCTGGTATAAAAGTTCGCACAAAGGGGAAAGACCAATTGCAATCAAAATCATATCGCACTCAATAGTTTTCTCAGTACCTTCAAGGCATTCAAATTTATCTCCCACCTGAGTAATGACTGCAGCCTCCACACAATCCTTACCTTTTGCTTTGATAATTGTATGTTTGAGATATATAGGTACACCAGCCCGTTTTATTTTTGCAGCATGGACATAATAACCACCGACCTTATCAAGAATTTCAATAATTGCTGCAACCTCTACACCAGATTGGAGTAATTGATAAGGAACAATCAATCCAATATTACCTGAGCCTATAACCAGGGCTCTCCTTCCTGGAACAACTCCATATACATTCATCATAGTCTGAACTGCACCCGCACCATATACTCCGGGCAGATCAGAGTTCTCAAAGACAAGCATATTTTCGCTGGCGCCGGCAGCAAAAATGTAAGTCTTTGCTTTTATTTGAAACAATTTGTCTTTCCTTAATATCCCAAGTGTATCATCATCGTAATAACCGACAACAGTAGCATTATCTAAAATATCAATTTTTAATTCATCAACCATATCAGTCAATATTTTTGCTATATCTATACCTCTTACACCACAGTAATGAGCCTTGGATCCGAAAAATTTATGGGTCTGTTTGATTAATTGACCTCCAAGTACTGGATTATCATCAATAATTATTATATTAGCACCCAACTCTTTGGCAACAATACCTGCCTCTAAGCCGGCAGGTCCACCGCCTACCACACAAATATCGAAATTTGGAAGTTTAGAAGATGAGAAGTTTTGAATGTTTTTTTGGGATCTTGGTTTTTGGTTCTTGGCGCTTGAATTCATTGCTTCTGTCCTTTTCCTTTCTGTTTGCGTACCTTGATTCCTTGTCTCAATGGTTCCATACAGACCATTACATTCGGATTACCATCAACTTCCATAAGACAGGACGAACATTTACCAACTGCGCAGAAAAATCCCCTGGGTCGACTATATCGCTCAGAAATGCTCAGCACCTTGATACCTGCTGCATGCAGGGCAGCAGCGATCGGAAGTCCCTCATATCCTTCAATTTCTTTATCTTCAAAACAAAACTTTACCTTTTTACCTCGCTTAAATTCTAAAATGGGATGTTCAGTTATATAACCATCCATGGTACTCTCTAGTTGATCGTTAATCGTTGTACGGCATAGCGACCCGTATGGTTATTCGTTAGTCGTTCTTCGTCATTCTTTACCGTACAACAATGCTGTAAAACGAAACGGGCCCTGTGAAATAATAACAAAGGATTTATGATATCAAAAGAGACAACTTGAGCAAAAAGATTGATATACTCAAACATACAATTTCTTGTATTTCACGGGGCGGGCTGCGATGCATTTAAACGTAAGACTATTCTTTAAAATATTTAACTGCATTTTTAAAAATGTATAAACCATCACCAACTTCATTAAGGTGTACCCTTGTATGATTAGGATGTTGTAGATAAGAGATATGCCGTTCAGGATGAGGCATTAATCCTAAAATTCTACCGGTTCTGTCTGTAATTCCCGCAATATTCAAAGCCGAACCATTTGGATTAAACGGATATTTAGCATCGTTGCCATTATTATCAACATACTGAAAAATTATATGCTTCTGAATTTTTTTTAGAGTCTCGGCATCTTTAACAACAAATTTCCCTTCGGCATGAGCAACTGGAAGGATAATCATAGATTTCGAACCTTTTGTAAATACAGACCGCTCATTATGAACCTTCAAATATACCCAGCGGTCTTCAAAGCGTTCCGAATCATTGATCACAAGACTCACAGATTGTTCCTCAAAAGGATTCTTAAACGAAGGCAGTATGCCGCATTTAACTAATACCTGAAATCCGTTGCATATTCCTATTATCAGTCTTTCTTTTTCAATAAATTCTATAAATTGATCGCGTAATTTAAACTTAATTTCATTCGAAAGTATCTTACCCGCTGAAATATCATCGCCATAAGTAAAACCACCGGGTAAAACAATTATCTGGTAATCGGATAAATTTTTATTTTGTATCTCATCAATGTAAATACGTTCCGCAACTGCACCAGCTAATTCAAATGCATATGCTGTTTCAACATCACAGTTTGTGCCGGCGGTGCGAACAACTAAAACCTTTGGTGTCACCACGCCACTTTATTTTAGAATAATAGTTCTTCCGTCTGCAGCTGCTTGTATATTTATGTTTGGGTGTTTGCTTCTGAGGTCTTTAAGAATTTTATCAATAAACCTATCTGTACTTGTATGATCATGATGCGTAAATATAATATTTTTTACACCTGTATCTTTGGCGAGTTTCATCACTTGACCATGTGTCGAGTGCCCCCATCCCACTCTCTGCTCATAAATTTCATCAACATATTGAGCATCGTGTATAAAGAAATTAACACCTCTAAGAAAATCGACAAATTCTTTATATGAAGTATTGTTATTTTTCGCAAAAAGCTCGTTATCTGTTAAAAAGGCAAAACTATTTTTCTTTTCAGTAAACTTAAGTCCATATGTATAATCAGGGTGATTGTTAATAATAGTCTCAATTAACAGATCCCCTATTTTCATTCTATCCTCTAATTCTTTAAAAACAATATTTGACGGTATTTCTGAAAGGGTCGCAGGAAAATAGGGTTTGGTCATTTGATAGATAAGAGCCTTTTTAGCGGTCACATCTTTTTTATGCCCGTAAATGTAAATCTCCGTCTTGTCAAGAAATATTGGTGCAAAAAATGGGAAACCCTGAATATGATCCCAGTGATAATGAGTAAATATTAAATGGATTATATTTTTTTTGTTTTCAACTAAATGACTACCTAACTCTCTTATGCCAGTACCGGCATCAATCACTATCGCATCACCAGAATTTGATTCAACATACAAGCAGGTTGTATTACCACCATATTTCTTTGTCTCTTTATTCGCTACAGCTACAGAGCCTCTTGTACCGTAAAACCTTATAACCATCTACTGCTTTTCCTCTGTTCTCTGTGACATTTTACAATTACCTTCAAAGAAAACACCTTCCTCCACAATTAATCCTCGGCAAACAACATCTCCAAGCATTTTAGCACCGCTCTGGAACTCAACAAGTTCCTTTACGTTAATATTACCTTCTATCTTTCCTCCAATAATCGCTGATTTACAATGTATACCACCTTTTATAATCGCATCTTGACCAAGTATTAAACACTCCTTAACTGACACATTACCTTTAACCGTGCCATCGATTTTAGTCGATCCATTAACATTAATATCACCATTTATAGCTGTCCCTTTTCCAATCACACTATCGATTTTCCCTTCCTTTGTCATTTAGTCCTCCTTTAGATTTTTAATATCACATTAGTATAAATTATACCTAAAATTTTATTTTTGTCAACAATTAAAGTTAAAAATAGCGCCAACGGGATTTGAACCCGTGATCTTCGCCTTGAGAGGGCGATGTCCTAGGCCACTAGACGATGGCGCCATGATACATTATAGATAATTTTAAAAGAATGTCAACGATCTTTTCCTTGGCGAGTAAACATTGCCACATGGTTGACAGTTCACATTGAACTGCAAAATCAAAAAAACAGAACAAAGGACAATCCAGATTTCTGTAATACAGTTCACTAATTACTTTTAACTGTGATCTGATAATTTTCTGCTGAATTAGAATTAAACATGTGCTTTACAATAGGTAAATTTTTACTATAATGTGTACATGAAGTTGTCTGTTATTATTCCTGTCTACAATGAAGTCGATAATATTGAGAGAGTTCTCTCAGCAGTTGAAAATGTTAAAATTCACAAGGAAATTATTGTTGTCGATGACAATTCGCACGATGGCACGCGTGATATTTTAAGTAAAAAACAGCGGATAAAAACACTTTTCCATGACAGAAATAGGGGTAAAGGAGCAGCTATTCGCTCTGGATTAAAGGTCGCCTCGGGTGATTATGTCATCATTCAGGACGCTGACCTGGAATACTCACCGCATCAATATCCCAGACTTTTTAAACCCATCAAAGAAAAAAGCACAAAGGTTGTCTATGGTTCACGAATTCTGGGTAAAGGCGTCTTTTTAAAATCGAGTTATTATGCAAACCGGTTTTTAACGCTATTAACAAACCTGCTCTTTGGAAGCCGTCTTACTGACATGGAAACATGCTACAAGGTAATCGAATCGTCATTGCTCAAAGACCTCAGTCTCATCTCATCGCGCTTTGAAATTGAACCAGAGATCACATGCAAACTCCTTAAGAGAAAAGAGAAAATCACTGAAGTACCTATATCCTACACAGGACGAAAAAAAGGGAAAAAAATTGGCGTCAAGGATGGCATCCAGGCAATCTGGAATATTGTCAAGTGGAAGCTAAAGAAATGATAAGCTGCGCAAATAATCGCAAATATAAAACAATCACGAATTCACAGAAATATTATGAATTATTCGATACATTCGTCTTAATTCGAGGTTTTCGCGGATCATGAAGGTCCTCTTTGTTGCCACTGCTTACAAACGTTATGATGGGGATATAATAACCCCCTGGCTTACCGAGCTAATACTCCGGCTTCGTGACAAAAAGATCGATGTAGAAGTATTTACTTCATCCTACAAAGGCTTGCGTGATCAGATCCTTGATGGTGTCAAGATTCATCGCTTTCGTTACTTTTTGAAAAATTTGGAAACCCTCACGCATGATGAAACAGTAGCCGACCGGTTAAGCCACAGTCCCTTTAGCCTGCTCTTAATATTCTTTTATATGATAGCTGGCTCCTGGGCAATTGTCCAACTGGTAAGAAGAGAAAAATATGATATCGTTCACATTCACTGGCCATTTCCTCACATTATCTTTGGCGCCTTTGCCAGAATTGCCGGTAAAACCCGCCTTTTTTCAACCTTTTATGGGCGCGAAATACGCTGGTTCACGAAAAAATTCAAGTGGCTGGCAAAGTGCCTCTCGATTTTGCTGAATAAGTCTAACATGATCACTGCAATATCTACTCATACAAGAACTGAATTAGGAAAATATATCAAAAGTGAAATAGAAGTCATACCGTTCAGCGCTGTAGTTCCGGAAAGAAAAGTAAGTATTAGCGACGACAAAATTATTCTTTTTGTTGGACGGATTGTAGAACGAAAAGGTATAAAATACTTGATTAAAGCCTTTAACGAGGTGAAGGATGAAATACCTCATAACCTGGTTATCATCGGCGATGGACCAGAACGTCCGGATTTAGAAAAACTCGCTGATCGGCTTGACCTGCATTCCCGAATTCGTTTTACCGGCTGGATTTCGACTGACGAAAAGCTGCAGCACTATGAAAAATGCAGCTTTTTAGTGCTGCCGGCAGTATATGATAAACAAGGCGATATTGAAGGTCTTGGCGTAGTTATGATCGAGGCGATGAGTTGCCATAAACCGGTTATTGCCTCAAATGCGGGTGGGATCACAGATATTGTTCAGGATCGCATAAATGGTCTACTCGTTCCGCCGGGTAATACCTCAGCACTTGCCAGAGCAATACGAACACTGGCAAGTGATACGGAGCTTAGCAAAAAAATGGGAGAGCGGGCTAAGAAAAGTATTGACGAAAGGTTCAATTGGGATAAAATTGTGAATAAGTTAATCTCGTTATATATCACCGAGGAGAAATAAATGGACGGTTCTAATATGAAGTGTACTATTGAAGCATTATTAATTGCAACAGACATGCCATTATCTTTAAAAAAGATGATGGCAATCACTGAATTATCCGGGGATGAAATTAGAAGATATGTTGATGAATTGAATCAAGAGTATCGAATCTCAGAACGGTCATTTGAGATTAAGGAAATTGCAGGTGGATTTCAGATATATACGCTGCCCGTATTTGCTGATTGGGTAAGTGCATTACATGAGCGTAAGAGCAGACTTTCCAGGGCGGCACTTGAGACCCTGGCAATAATTGCTTATCATCAGCCCATTACACGACCTGAAATAGAAAAATTACGCGGTGTCGACTCAACCTGCGTCCTGGATACACTTCTGGAAAAAGGGTTGATTAAAACCAGCGGGAGATTGCCAGTACCTGGTAGACCAATAAAATATGCTACAACAAAAGAATTTTTAAGGTACTTTGGAATCAAAGATATAAGTGACCTTCCCCGAGAGGAAGACTTTGGCGAAAGAGCAACAGGCAGTACCATCGAAGAAATAACACGTGAACCAGACGATGAAAGTATTAAAGGAAAACCCGAAGAATTAAATAAAGAGACTGGGGAGGAAAAACAGGATGAGGCTATTGACGAAATTACAGACAACATAATTGCTGATGAACAGAGTTAATCGTTTTTAAATACATTGCGATGCAAATGAATTGCGCAAAAGAAGAGATAAAAAAATTACTTCTCGGTTTTAATGTTAAAATTGTTGGTTTTTGTAAAATCCCTCTCAATATTAAAATACCTGAAATAGAAGACACTCTGCCAAGAGCAATTGTTTTTGGTTACCCGCTTTCAAAATCTGTCTTAGCGACAATAAAAGACCGTCCAACTTTGATCTATAAACATCACTATAAAACAGTAAACTGGATTTTAGACCAGACCGCATACCACCTGGTTCGTTTCATTGAAGAGAGGAATAAAAAGGCGATTGCAATACCCGCATCCCAGACAATCGACTGGGAAACTCAAAAAGGGCACATATCCCACAAAGTACTGGCAAAAGAGGCTGGTTTAGGATTCATTGGAAAAAGTGGTTTGCTCATTCATCCTGTGTTTGGCGCACAGGTGCGTTATGCTTCAATACTTACTGATTTAAATTTTGAACCTGATCAAACAAATAATGCGGATTGTGGTACATGCCGAAAGTGCATTGAGGCGTGTCCGGCAAAGGCAATTACTGAAGACGGCGTAGACTTATCTCGCTGTCTTGTACAACTAAAAGAATTTTCGAAAATCAGAGGTATTGGTCAGTATATTTGCGGTGTTTGTGTAAAAGTCTGTAATGGCAGAAATTAGAAAGCCACAAAAAGTTTTATTGTTAATTGGGCTCATTTTTGTAAAGGACTTCGAACTTGATAAAGTATTAAATGAATTAAAGAATGATCTAGGCAGTATCTTAATGACATCTAATACTATATCTTTTACCCACACTACATATTACAATAAAGAAATGGGTAGTAAACTTATGAGACAGTGGGTCGTGTTTGACAAATTGATTATACCTGATACTCTTGTTCAGTTAAAACATACAACTAATACTATTGAGAAAAAATATTTAAATGAGCGAGGCGGCAGAAAGATAAATATCGACCCGGGTATTTTATCATTGAGTAATCTAATCCTTGCCTCAACAAAAAATTTTTCACACCGGATATATCTTGGCAAAGGTATCTATGCAGAGGTAACGCTTATTTATAAAAATAAAACTTTCACTCCTTTAGAGTGGACATACCCGGATCATCAGGAGAAAATTGCAATCGAACTCTTTGAAAAAGCGCGGGGGATACTGAAAAAACGTTTGGTAAATTTCCCCTCATCTTCCCACCTTTAGATTTAGATCTCTATTTATCTTCCTCCCCCTTGAAGGGGGAGGATAAAGGTGGGGCTGATAAATAAAAGGAGCAACAATGTTTGAACTTTCAGTTGAAGGAGCGTTTTCAGCGGCACACCAGGTAAAAGGTTATCCTGGTGATTGTGCGGGCATTCACGGACATACCTATCGAATTAGTGTAAAAATCAGGGTTAAAAATCTGGATAAACTTGGTATGGCAATGGATTTTCGCCGTATGAAAAAAGAGTTAAATAAAATACTGAAGAGATTAGATCATACGACCTTAAATAAACTACCTTTTTTTAAAAAACACAATGCCACGGCAGAATGGATAGCCGTGTATGTTTATAATGAAATGAAGAAAAAAATAAAACAAATAGCATCAGTCACTGTATACGAAGGTCTGAATAATACTGTTACTTACTATGAAGATTAGATTGCCGCACAGGGAAAGATGAAGTTAAGAAGTTCAGAAGTTCTGAACCTCATATCTTCAAAACTTCAAAATTTCACAGGGCTTAAGCCCCTATCCTAAAGAGGAGTAAGAACTAACATGAAATCCAACAGCATCATTTTGCTATCCGGCGGTTTAGATTCTATTGTCAGTGCTGCCATTGCAAAGGAAAAAACCACACCACTCTTTGCCCTAACATTCGATTATGGACAGCGTGCAGCAAAGATGGAAATCCAGGCGTCAAAAAAAACCTGCAAGGCGTTGAAAATAAGACATATGGTTATTAAACTACCATTTTTTGCGGAATTCAAAAAACTCCTTATGTTGCAAACCGGGGAAGAGGTAAACATTGAAAAATTCAACAAATTAAAAGACGTTTGGATTCCCAATAGAAATGGTCTATTTATCAATATTGCTGCATGTTATGCAGAATATTATGGCGCACATTTCATAATAACCGGTTTTAACCGTGAAGAAGCAGAAGACTTTCCTGACAATAGACCGCAGTTCATCGCCGCGACAAATCATGCATTGATGTTCAGCACGCTTACAAAGGTTAAGGTGAGAAGTTTTATTTCTGAATATACAAAGAAACAAATCTATAAACTCGGATTAAAATACAACGCGCCTATGCGATATATCTACTCGTGCTACCTTGGAAAACAGAAGATGTGCGGCAAATGCGCCTCGTGCAGGAGGTTAAAAAACATCATAAACGAATTAACCGAATGATAATGAATACCGCGAATCTAGCACCCTCATTGCGAGGAACCTCTCTCTTCTTGTCATTGCGAGGAATGAAATGACGAAGCAATCTCAAAGTAAGAGATTGCCGCGCCTTCACTTCGCTCAGGCTCGTCTATAATGAGAAAAAGAC
>JAGMEL010000242.1 GCA_023128195.1 Caldifarciminota bacterium
CGGAGGCGTTTAAAAGAGAAGATGAATCAGGATGTAGGAGCTAGAAAGAGATATGCTGAAGTTGAAGCAAAGCTGAAGAGGCTAATGTAAAATGTTTAGATTTGACCCCACCCATCAAATGTGAAAAAGCTAAATTACTCAAATCTTCATTTTACGAAATAGCATATTTTTCAGACAAATTATATGGCCATGGCGGATTGAGGGGAATTGATGTCTTGACATATAGATTATCTTGAATATAATTTAATATGCTTAAGGAGGTAACTAACGACACCTTAGATGTTTGATGGCTCACAAAACTGAATTAATTCTTACAATATGGAATAATCCAATATTGACAAATAGTCATTTTGCATTACTATTATTATCCTTAAACTATGGTAGATATTGATATTGTTAAATATTTAGCAGAAAAGAAAGTGCTCGTTGATAAAGCGCTTAAGAATTATTTTGCAAATGCAAATTCTCTTTTTGAGATGATGAACTATTCTGTCGATGGAGGTAAGAGAATTAGACCTATTCTCGCAATTGCCAGTTTTGAGTCGAGCGGTGGTAAGGATATGAATATATTATTACCTGTTGCCTGCGGACTCGAATTGATACATACATATTCATTGATTCATGATGATCTGCCTTCAATGGATAATGATGATATCAGAAGAGGTAAGGCATCTGCACATAAAAAGTTCGGTGAAGCGAGGGCAATTCTTTCTGGCGATGGATTGTTTGCCTATGCATTTGAGCTCTTTACCCAGGGCAGTGGTTTAATACAAGAAAAATATTCAGTAATAAAATCGGTAAGTGAGGCAGTGGGGCCTAAGGGTATAGTTTTTGGCCAGTCTCTTGATATCGATAATGAGATAGATGACTCACCAAAATCATTAAGAAGGATTCATGTCAATAAAACTGCAAAATTTATTGCTGTTTCAATTAAATGTGGTGCAATTATGGCCCGTGCATCAGAATTTATAACAGATAACTTATATAGTGCTGGTCTGTACATGGGTTTACTATTCCAGTATACTGATGATATACTGGATATTGTTGGTGAAGAAAAGAAATTGGGGAAGACACCTGGAAAGGATATAGCCTTTGGGAAATTGACTGCTCCTGCTGTTTACGGTTTAGAAGGTGCGAGATTTAGAGCAGAAAGATATGCAGAGCTGGCAAAGAAAAGATTCTCTGCACTCGGCGAAGGATTCAAAATATTGAATCAAATAACAGATTTCATATTATATCGAACATATTGATATGATCTATTTTATAATGCCTTCAATTGCCTTGAACTGCCTTGTATAAATATGTCTTATCTTGAAAAAATTAAAAGACCTCATGATCTTAAAAAATTAAGTCTTGAAGAATTGCATATTCTTACCCGTGAAATCAGGGATAAAATAATCAATACCTGTGCCAAGACTGGTGGTCATGTTGCTCCTTCTTTAGGGGTTGTGGAGTTGACAATTGCTTTATATAGAGTTTTTAGTACAGACAAGGACAAGATAATCTGGGATGTTGGTCATCAAACCTATGCCCAAAAATTGCTTACAGGCCGTTATGATAAATTCCATACACTGAGGACTTACAAAGGAATTAGCGGTTTCCCCAAGAGGGAGGAATCAAAATATGATGTATTTGACACAGGTCATGCTTCAACCTCGCTTTCCGCAGCTACGGGTTTTGTACTGGCGAGAGATTTTAAGGGCGAAAATCATCATATTATTAGCGTGATCGGCGATGGTTCGTTAGGTGCCGGCATGGCTTTTGAGGCGCTAAATCATATTGGTCATCTTAAAAAAGATGTTATTGTTGTTTTGAATGATAATGAAAGATCGATTGGCGAAACAGTCGGTGCGCTTTCTCAGTATTTAACAAGGGTTATTACTACGAAAACATATAATCGTTTCCGCGATGATCTATGGAAATTCTTGGGTCGATTCCCTTCCTATTTCAGGGATCGTGCGAGAAATCTGGCGAAGATTATCCAGGAAGGTATGAAGGGTTTATACGCACCTGCAGTGATTTTTGAAGAATTAGGGTTTAGATATATCGGTCCGCTTAATGGCCATAAACTTGGCGAATTGATCGATACATTTACCAGGGTTAAGGAAATGAAGGGCCCAAGATTCATTCATGTCGTAACAAAAAAAGGTAAAGGATTTGAAACGGCTGAAAAACATCCAGAAGTATTTCATGGTGTTGGACCTTATTGTGTAGAAACTGGTAATGTAAACTCTAAGTCAAAATCCTGGACTTCGGTTTTCGGTGATGCAATTGTAAGGCTTGCCAAGAAAAATAAGAAAATTGTTGCAATAACAGCAGGAATGTGTCTTGGTACAGGTTTAAAAAAATTCAGAGAAGAAATTCCCGAGCGGTTTTTTGATGTCGGAATTACTGAACAGCATGCAGTCACTATGGCTGCGGCACTTGCCATAGAGGGATTTATTCCGGTTTGTGCAATCTATTCAACATTCTTGCAGCGTGCATATGACCAGATTGTTCATGATGTATCTTTACAAAATCTGCCGGTTATTTTTGCAGTAGACCGGGCAGGTCTTGTTGGAGAGGACGGTCCGACCCATCACGGGCCTTTTGATCTCTCTTATTTTAGATGTATACCAAATATTGTAGTAAGCGCGCCAAAGAACGGTGAGGAATTTATAGCATTATTAAAGACGGCAATAAATTACAAGAAAGGCCCTTTTACAATACGCTATCCAAGAGGAGCCTGTGGAAATATTAGTAATGATGACCCAAAAGAAATCCCTGTTGGTAAATGGGAGATACTCGAGAATGGAAAAGATCTTGCAGTAATAGCCATCGGTTCAATGGTTGAGGAATGCCAGAAAGCCCTTGTTAGTCTGAAAGCCAGGGGTTTGAAGCCAATCTTAATTAATGGGCGTTTTGCTAAACCGCTGGATGCCAAAATGCTTAAGGGTATTATTGAAAAGGTAGATAAAATTATCACAGTCGAAGAGAATACGCTTATTGGTGGGTTTGGCAGCGGGGTTATTGAATACTGCTCAAAAATTAAGGATTCTGTTAAGGTACACTGTTTAGGTTTGCCTGATGAATTTATTGAACAGGGTTCAAGACAGATGCTATTGAAACTTGCAGGTCTTGATGCCAAAGCCATAACAGATAAAATATTATCTATTTTATGATTTCGGTTTTATCAATTATTCTATTTACACAACTTATGGCTCCCTATGAAACAAGGGTTTTCCTGGATGCAGATGGTGAGTTTTTAATCTATGCACGCTTTTATCAGGGAGAAATCATAAGTATCGACAGTGTAAAGAGTATTTATGACTATCTTGATGAGGGTATTATGAAGCACAACCTCGGTTTACTTTTGCAAGAGCTCAAAAGAGATTTGGTACAGCAAGGCGGTTATGCAAACCAGGGTCTGTTTGGTACTCTTGAAATTCCTCTTCCAAAAGGTGGTTTTGGTGATTTTATGGGTGAAACCGGTAAACTTGATGTAGGTGGTTATGTGAAAATCACCATTGGCGGTAGTGAAACATTTATATCGAACCTGCCTGGAGAATCAGGATCTTCTTTCTTCCCGGAATTAGAAATGAAACAAGAGATGGCGATCAACCTTGATGGACAGGTTGGCGATAGAATGAAGGTGTATATTGATCACAATTCAGAACGGGTCAATGAAACACAGAACAAAATTACTGTTACATACAAAGGCAGAGAAGATGAGATAATTCAGGAAATTGAAGGAGGCGATACCCAGCTTTCAATTCCTGCAACAACATATACCGGCGATATTCCTTCACATCGCGGTCTTTTTGGAATTAAGTCTACAGCAAAATTAGGACCCCTTGAGATAGTTGCCATTGCATCAAAAGAACAGACACAAACACAGGAGATAGAAATCGAGGGTTCAACGCAAGCGCAATATGACACTACCTGGGCAAAACAATATCAACGCCGGCGTTTTTTCAAGCTGGGGGTTACAGGTGATATTTTTGACCTCGAAGTCTATGTTGATGATAATAATGCCCAGAACAATAATGTCGGAGGTAATATAACGTTTTACGGCGAGGCATATCTCGATATAAATGACGATAATGTACCGGACGATACAACAATTGCGGTAAATTATAGAGAAGGTTATTTTACGCTTAAAAGAGAGGGGTTTAGTGATTATTATCAGTTTGTGCCGGTTAGCAATATTATCGAATTAAATTATAGTCTTCCTACTTATTATGTCCTCGGTGTACATTACAAAAAGATTGTAAATGGTGATACAGTTGAAGTTGG
>JAGMEL010000243.1 GCA_023128195.1 Caldifarciminota bacterium
TATTTTTGGAGCATACTTTATTAACTTTAATAGAGATAACTTACTTTCACTCCTATTAATTATCACAATTGCACTAATAATAATCTTTAATAAATACATTTCAGAAAACCTCTATCCTTTATGCCTGGTTGCAATCGCGCTTGCACTTTTGCTGTCTATATCTTTAATAAGTTTGTATTTACCGGGTTATTCTGACACCCATTTAGAGTATTATCTTCATAAATTGGTGGTAATGAATTTCTTTTGGGATTCAACAATGCATAGTAATTATAATGCTATGTTAAGCGTTACTATATTACCAACAATATACTCTTTCATATTAAATATAGATGGGGAGTGGCTATATAGGATAGTATGGCCGTTTGTTTTTTCATTGTTGCCTTTGGGTTTATACCATGCATATCAACAACTTATTAACAAAAAAATAGCTTTTTTATCGGTACTTTTTTTTGTATCAACAGCCACTTTTTATAACCAACTACCCTATTTAATGAGACAGGAAATTGCGGAATTTTTCCTTATGTTATTAATGTTGTTAATAATCGCCAAAAAAATGAACTCGATGAAGAGATCGGCGTTGTTCATAATCTTTGCATTTGGATTGGTCACATCTCATTACGGTACATCGTATATCTTTATGTTTTGTATTATTTTCATTTTGATTTCGCTGTTTTTAATAGATAATCTCCCTATAAACGCAATAAGACAAAGTTTGCATAACAAATCTAACAATTTTTTAAAAGATCATGTTGCCTTCCCGCATGCTAATAATACGATTCCGAGAATTGATAGAACATTAACCACAACTCTTGTTGTTTTATATATCGTTTTTATTTTAACATGGTATATGTATGTTTCAAGTTCTTCCGCCTTTAACACTATCGTAAACATAGGCGATCACGTATACGCTAGTTTATATACCGATTTTTTAAATCCGGCAGCAAGAGAATCTAACGTACTGGCAGCTATCGGTATGGGACCCGGAGCAAAATCCCTACTACAGTCAATAAGTAGATTTATTTTTCACATCACTGAGTTATTTATTCTTGTGGGTGTTACTGCCCTGATCATGGGAAAGTTTGAAAAACTAAAATATTATCAAGAATATTGTTTTATCGCAATCTCAAGCATGATCATTGTATTAGCTTCAATATTCTTACCTTTTTTTTCTGGACACTTGCATATGGATAGATTATATCATGTTACGCTAATCTTTTTATCCCCATTTTTTATATTGGGCGGGCAATTTTTTATTTCGTGTATATTAAAATTAAATCAGAGTCTCAAGTATAAATATATAAGACATAGGAATAAAGTAAATCTCTCTCCAGACTATTGTAATGATGCAACAAATAAAAAATGCACTAAATACATAAATATACCGATAATTATAGTGTTAATTCTTTATTTTTTATTTAATTCGGGATTTGTTTTCGTAATTGCCGAAAATTCAACATCTTTTCCATTGGGTATAAACAACCTTGATAAATATGGAAGTAATGAAAAAAAAGCTAATTTCTATACTATATTAACTCTGGAACAGGACGTTTTTAGTGCAAAATGGGTATCAAAAAATATAAATTATAAACAGCAAAGGGTTTATGCTGACGATATATCTAGATTCCATGCCTTGCTGGGCTATGGGATGATTCCATTTCAGTATACACTCAAAATGAGTAATACTACTAAAATGAAGCAAGAATCATACGTTTATCTAAGATATTCAAATATAGTGCATAGTATTATGTTAAATTATGGTGGTGATGTCTATAATTATGAAGATATAATTCCACTTATTAATAAAAGCAGTAAAATATATTCCAATGGGGGCAGCAAAATCTACCATTACGAGTGATAAAAGTGGATCATGACCTTCCCATTTTCTGCAATAGCTTAACCGATACTTCGTTCTTGAACATAGCTTTCATCATCTCCATCTCCGTTTCATCAAACGCCTTTAATACGTATAAAGATGCCACATATATCACGATTGCACCACTTATTATAACAAACAAATTAATATGCATCACCCTAATGCTGTATATAAACAAACCCATAATCGCTCCAGCACATAACGGTTTTAAAACGACTTTAGATACTTTAAATCCATATCCGTTCTTTTGCAGATAACTAAATTCGCAAGTGAACACAAACACCTGTGAGGCAATACTTGCGACACCTGCTCCAACATAGCTATACGTTGGAATCAACAATAAATTTAAACCCACATTCAATAATGCCGAGACGGCAGTGATGCGTGTATCCACCAATTGCTTATTAATCGAAGCCAGGGTATATCCAACGATTGAATATATAAAGAGTATCGAGGCAACCCAGATTAATATTTGTAAGGCGATTATAGATGGAGCAAAATTTTCTCCATATAAAAAGATTATAATTCTATCTGCCAATAGCGTTGTACCAATACCAAGGGGAATGGCCAACATCAGTAAAAATTTAAAAGATTTCTCATAAACAACCATCAAACTATCTTTAGAAGAAGTAAAATATCTCGATAGAACAGGATAAAGAGCGCCGACAAATGCTGAGGGAATAAAGAGCATTCCCATAACCAATCGGTAAGCGGCATTATACCAACCAACGACTGCATCGCCTTTCATTATCGAGAGCATAACGGTATCGGTTTGAAAATATATGACATTAAACACTGATGCCAAACCAAATGGAAGAGCTGCTTTAATTAACGATTTGCATAAAGAGAAATCGAATGATAATACTGGTCTTGTAAACTTCTTGATAATGATTGCCAGTGTAAATATAAATATAAAAGCGTGTGCGATGAGCATTGCCGATACCACTTCTATCAATCCGTAACCAAGAAATAGTACGGGTAAGACCGACCCGAAAATCAATATTCTCTCTACAATTCTGGTGATTGCCTCGTACTCCATTCTTTCAAAAGCACGAAATATGGATCTAAAAAATGATGTTAATGATGTAAAAACTGTAGCCCCTCCAACGATATAAACCGCCAATATTGTATCTTGGGGATAGTGCATTAAATTGATCGTTACAATGATTAAAACGATTGTAATCAGAGATAGAACAAACTTGGTGATGGATATGTTGGTCAAATATTCGCCTGCTTTCGATGTATCTCTCGCAATCTCTCTTATGCTCAGAACACTCAAACCCAGGTCAGAAAGAATCACAAATAGTGAAGTGAATGCAAAAGCAAAGGCATATTTACCGAAAGTAACAGCACCCAGGTATCTGACAAGATAAAC
>JAGMEL010000244.1 GCA_023128195.1 Caldifarciminota bacterium
GCACTTCGTGCCTCGCAATGACAGGAGAGGAATGTTGAGATTGCTTCGTGAAGGCTTAGTACAAGCAAAAACGGGTAGCTTGACATTTAAAAATGAGGGTATATACTTAATTAAATAGACAAAATCTATAAAAGGAATTGAAGATGTGATATAATTCTTGGCCTCTGTACGAGTCTGGGGAGATTATCGAGTATTATAAAAAAGGAGTTTATTATGAAAAAAATGATAATCTTTTTTCAATGTATTTTGTTGTTTGTTCCACTTTTTCTTTTCGGCGCAGATTGGTTTTGCTACGTAAATAGCAATGAGATATCGGGTTTGGCAATGGAATTAGATACATTGTGGCTTGCATCTACCGGCGGTGTGGTAACATGGAATATCACGGATAGTATCTATGTAAAATATTCAACAGTTGAAGGACTGGCTGATAATATTATGAAGGATGTATATGTTGATG
This sequence comes from Caldifarciminota bacterium, assembly GCA_023128195.1. Classification (GTDB taxonomy): domain Bacteria; phylum Hydrothermota; class Tepidihabitantia; order SM23-42; family SM23-42; genus SOIY01. The sequence goes on from JAGMEL010000244.1 coordinate 458, forward strand.
GAGATGGAACTAAATGGTTTGGCACAGTTGAAGGTGTTACAAAATTTGATGGTGCAAACTGGACTACTTATAATACCTCTAATAGTGATCTTCCCCATAATTCTATCTATGCGATCACTCAGGACATTGATGGTAATTACTGGTTTGGTACTGGCTTGGGATGTGCAAAATTTGATGGTGTAAACTGGACTGCCTATACAGACCTGGCTGGTGGAGTGATAGATGCAGCAGTAAGAGGGATTGGAGTAGATACTATGGGTAGAATTTGGACAGCAAATAATCCAAATGAATTTGGTGATCCAGGGGGTGTTTCTATGTTTGATGGTGCGAATTGGACGAATTGGGATTTGGATATATCTACGTGGCAGGATAATTATCTCTTATGCATTGCTGTTGATGGCAATAATCGAGTGTGGGCTGGTACCTGGTTAAAGTGGGTGTACATGTATGATGGTGCAACCTGGACCCACTATGATTCAACAAATTCGGGTCTTCTCGGACAGCAAGTTGAGGCGATTGAAATTGAAAGGGATACAATCGTTTGGTTTGCAAATCATAAAGGCAGTGGTGCAACAAATTCAAATAGCGGCGTGTCTAAGTATGATGGCACTAATTGGACAAATTATACACCAGACAATTCGGGGCTTGACGAGAACCAGATTTTTGCAATTGTAATTGATACTTTGAATGATATTCGCTATTTTGGCACGCGTGTCACAGGAGTGAGTAGCTTTGATGGTTCGATCTGGAAGAACTATAAAACATCGAATGAACCGCATAGCAACTGGATAACTGCAATTGATGTTTCAAACAGTAATGATGTATTTTTCGGAACCGACCATTACGGAGTAATAATCTACGACGGAGTAGAATGGTCAAGCTATACCAGCAACAATAGTGGTCTGGGTGATAATTATGTTAACACCTTATATCTTGATGACGGTGACACACTTTGGATTGGAAGCCAATTCTCCGGGATATGGAAGTTTGATGGAATAACCTGGACAAACTATAATGCGTCTAATAGTGGTCTTTTAGGGGATATAATACTTTCTTTTGATAAGAATTCAAATAATCTTCTCTGGATAGGCACTTCGGGCTGGAATGGTCCTGGTGGTCAGAATGGCGCTGTGTGCAGTTATGATGGATCCGCCTGGACAAATTATTATTTATCAAACAGCGGGTTGATTGATGATGATGGTCTGCAAGTAAAGGTCGATATAGGTGATACACTATGGGTTGGAACCGAGGAAGGTGTATCTAAATTTGATGGCAATATCTGGACAGATTATACTGTGTCAAACAGCGGTTTGGTAAATGATTGGATTCTTTCTGTAGCCATTGATTCGACGAATAACAAATGGTTTGGAACAAGGGGTGGTTTGAGTAAATTTGATGGCGCTGTGTGGCAGAGTTGGACCGTTAGTAATAATCTTCCTTCTAATGAAATAACTGGCATTGCATTTGACAACGCAGGAAGGGTATGGGTATCAACAGATAATGGTGCTGCTGTTTTTGTTGATGAAGAGTGGTTTGTTTATTCCCAGATTGATAGTCTGGTTGATGATAATCTGACGTCTGTTTTTGTTGACTTCAATGGCGCAAGATGGTTTGGCAGCAAAAAGAGCGGTATTGGTACGTATGTGGACAGTGGGTCCGTAATTTCTGAAGATCACAATCGGTTTCCGCAGGCAATTAATTTCTTATCGATTTACCCTAATCCATTTTCCAACCTGACAACTATCAAATTCCAAGTTCCAACCCTGAATCAAGTTCAGGGCAAGTCCCAAATTATATTAAAAATTTATGATGCTTCAGGAAGAGTGATTCGTTCCTTCCCTATTATTAATCTGTGCAATCCAAATAAATCTGTGGTTTCTGTGTATTGGGATGGAACTGATGATAATGGTTGCAATGTTCCTGCCGGCATCTATTTTATGCAATTTATAAATGGAGATTATGTACAGACAAAAAAAGCGATTCTTCTTAGATAATATTACTTGAACAGTGCTTTTACCGTGGTGTATTTATCGTTCGATACCAACGGTTTCAACATTTTGATATTTTTGGATCTTTGACACTTTTTATAGATAGAAAAAATCCACAAAGGAGGAATTCAAAATGAAGAAACATATTGGCGCACTTGTCTTTATTTTTTTCTGTACTAGTATAGCATGGATTATTTTAGGTGGTGTTACTGCTACACGAACTCACGAGCAGGATATGAAATTGAAAAGAGTGGTCGGGCAATTATGGGGAACTATTCAACAACAACCTGCGCCTTTTGTATACTACCAAACCAAAGAAAAGAAAAAAGTCACGACGGTTCTTGGTTCTGAAACAATTGTGGAAACAAGGGTGGAAACTACAAATCATCCTATTAATCTTGAAGAAAGTGATATTAATGCAGATTTTTACTTAGAACACAGGAAAAAAGGATTGCTCTGGTACTCAACATATAAAGTTGTATTCCATGGAAAATATCTCGTTATAAATAATTCAGAAAGAACTCGGGATATCTTCTTTGAGTACACTTTCCCTACTGTTGAAGGTGTATATGATAATTTTTCTTTTGTTATTGAGGGGAAAAAGGTTAAAGAACTTGAACCAATTGCAGGTAGGATAGTAAAGAAATTAAATTTTAGTCCGGGACAAACAAAAAGCATTGAAATCAATTATGAGTCTCAAGGAATGGATGAGTGGTGGTATATTTTTGGTGGTGATGTTTCCCATATAAGAAATTTCAAACTCACAATGAAAACGGATTTTGACCAGATTAATTTCCCTGAAAATAGCATTTCGCCCACAGGAAAAGAAAAAATGGACAAAGGTTGGGAACTAACATGGCAATATGACGATTTAATATCTGGTATTCAGATTGGTATGGAGATGCCACAAAAAGTAAATCCTGGTCCTTTTGTTAGCAAAGTTACTTTTTTCGCACCTATTTCCCTTTTTCTCTTTTTATTCCTGATGTTTATAATCACAGTACTAGGAGAGATTAAAATCCATCCAATGAATTATTTCTTTGTTTCTGCAGCGTTTTTCAGTTTCCACCTGCTTCTGGCATATCTGGCTGATCACATAGATATTCATCTGGCACTTATTATTTGTTCGTTAGTGTCAATATTTCTGGTAATTTCTTATATGCGTCTTGTTGCAGGAACACGGTTCGCTTTTATAAAAACAGGGATTTCGCAATTGGTATATTTGGTACTTTTTTCATATACTTTTTTCTTAACAGGATACACAGGGTTGGCAATAACTATACTTTGCATTTTGACATTATTTGTTGTAATGCAGCTTACCGGAAGAATTGACTGGAGTAAGCAATTTGCCAGTGATAAATAGGATTCAGGTTTGTGAGGTGAAAAAGGAGGTTTGGACATGAATGATGATATTTATGAGCAGCTTGCAGATGCCCTGAACAAATTGCCCAATGCTTTTCCAAGAACTCCATCAAATGTTGAGATACTTCTTCTGAAAAAGATATTCTCTGAAGAAGAAGCATGTGTTGCTGTTCAGCTAAGCGGTAAAATGGAACAAGTTGATGTAATAGCTGAGCGGCTTGGATTTTCTGTTAAAGAAGCAAGAACAAAATTAATGAAAATGGCTAAACGGGGTCTTGTATGGTTTAGTAAAAAGGATGGGAAACCACATTTTAGACTTGCACCTTTTATTTTTGGAATTTATGAATCCCAGTTAGAAACTATGGATCATGAATTCGCTCATCTCTTTGAGGAGTACATGGCTGATGGTGGTGCAGTAGGTATTATGAAACTACAACCTGCGATCCAGCGTGTTGTGCCTGCACATGGTACAGTAAAAACAGAATGGATACTTCCATATGATGATGTTCGTGCGATCCTCATGGCAGCTAAAACATTTAGTGTTCGTGATTGCATATGCCGGGTACAGCAGGACCTTCTTGGTAAACGCAAGTGTGATTTCCCTTTGAAAAATTGCCTTACTTTCTCTTCAACTGAGCGTCCATCAAGACCAGGTGATATTA
>JAGMEL010000245.1 GCA_023128195.1 Caldifarciminota bacterium
TTTTATATTTGTAATTGTTGTGGCTGCTGTTGTGGTATTTTGCGAGGAATAACTGAATGGGGTATAGAAGAATCAGTAGCCGCTGCTAACTACTTTGCAGTCATTGATTCTGATAAATGCACAGAGTGTGGTATATGCGTAGAGCGATGCCAGGTTCACGCAATATCAGAAAAAGATGGAAAGACCGTTGTTGAACGCAAAAAGTGCATAGGTTGTGGTCTGTGTGTTACAGGATGTCCTAATGATGCTGTAAGACTTCAGAAAAAGCCTGATGCGGAGATCATCCATCCACCTGATGATTTTGCTGCCTGGGAGCGCGCGCGTTTGCAAAATCGAGGTTAGTAAAGTAATAGTATGAAGATTATTGGTATAGGGTTTAGTGCAAGGAAACAGGGAAACTGCTTAAAACTTTTAGAATACTGCTTGGAAAATTTCAAGGAACGAGGGTTTGAAACAGAATTTCTAAATGCTTATGATCTTAAGATTACACCTTGCAGCCATTGCAATTATGAATGCTTTGCTCATAAAGAGTGCTCTACCAAAGATGATGTTTCTGAAGTTTATAAAAAGTGTGAAGCTGCTGACATTATAATTTTTGCAATCCCAACTTACAGTGGGCATTTATCTTCAATATATTTTGCCTTTACTGAAAGAGCACAACCGATTTTTAAGAGTTTTCAGGAATGTGCAGAGAAGTTATTAAAAAAGATTAATTTTATAATTATTGGAAACCTTTCGTCTGGTTTTGAGAAATGAAAATAGGTAGACATTAGGCAGGCATTTATTTTCGAAATTTTTTGAGTAAAAAAGGAGGTGATTAAATATGAAGATTATACAAAACATGAATGAGCGAGTGAGAAAATTAAATATCTTTGATATAAAATTAGTGCAGGGATGTGCAATGTTTGTGGTGCTTATTATAGTAAAACTAATACCACAGATAATGACCATAAACATATGGTGGTTTGTAGTTTTATTAGTATTATGTGCAATTAGACCATTATATGTGTTTTACTTTAAGAAATAGTGATTTTTTCGTTCTTTTTGCGGTTCTGTTGCCATTTCAAATTGTAAATAATCGGTTCATACCTTCAGCTTGACTTCGTAGAACAGGTGTATACAATGACTTAATGATGGAGAAAAAACATGAGCGAATGCGCGGTGAGATTCTCAATGGTAGTATTGAAAAAACACTGCTAAAACTTGCCTACCCACTCATCTTTTTTAATCTTCTATTCATTATTTATAACCTCACTGATACATTTTGGCTTGGTAAGTTAGGAAGAGAGGCTGTTTCTGCACCTACGGTTTCCTTCCCGTTTATCTGGACAATGATGAGTTTTGGTGCAGGCTTTGCGATTGCCGGTTTTGCTTTTGTATCACAGTATGCTGGAGCTGGCCAGTGGGATAAGGCAAAACATAATATTGCAAACCTGTTAACGCTTATGTTCTTCTCATCCTTTATTCTCGGAATAATAGGATTTTTTATTACTCCCTGGATTTTGCACATTCTAGGTGTTCCCGCTGACGCCTATGACAATGCCGTTATATATTTACGGGTTATGTTTATTGGAATACCATTCTCTTTTGAGGGATTTGCTTTTTCATTTGCTTTAAGAGCAATCGGAGATACTAAGACCCCAACTATTATAAATTCCATAGCCATTATTTTAAACGTTATACTTGACCCGCTTCTGATTTTTGGCATTGGACCATTTCCAAGATTAGAAATTCTGGGTGCTGCGCTTGGAACTATTATCTCTTATTCAATAGCATCTATTTTAAGTATTTATTTAGTATTTAGCGGTAAATTGGGAATAAAATTCTATCTCAGTGACTTTAAACCGGATTTTAGTCTCTACAAAAAGATGTTTAAAATAGGTTTGCCAGCCAGTATTGGTCAATCGTTAAATGCCTTAGGTTTTGTTGTTTTAATGGGAATCGTCTCCCAGTTTGGCAGTGTTGTTATTGCGGCATACGGTATTGGTCAACGAATTATTAGTTTAATTTTTACGGTTTCTGATGGTTTCAGTATGGCTATGTCAACAATGGTAGGGCAGAATCTTGGGGTGCTAAACTTTAAGCGAATTAGAAAGATTGTCAATAAAACGATATTAATTAACACGATTTTTATTTCAATTCCAACACTGCTTATTTTTCTTTTTCGTACTCAAATTATCGGAATTTTTATTAAGGATATTTTAGTGATTAATGAAGGGGCTATTTTCTATGCATGTTTCCTCATTGCCATGCCTTTTTTCGGGATTTTTTTTATCTCGACCAGTGTTGTCAGGACAGCGGGTCGTACCAAAGAGTCAATGGTGCTTGGGATTATAAGATTATGGGGCTTGAGGGTTTCTTTAGCTTATTTCTTAAGCACTTTGTGGGGCAGTAAAGGTATATGGATAGGTATGGCAATGAGTAATATAATAGCATCGGTCCTGGCTTATTTCTGGTATAAGAGGGAGACCTGGAAAGAAACTGTGACAAAAGAAGAAGTAATACCACCATTTCAGCCATAGCCGCTTTTTCAGATATGTAATGATATGTGCTTTACGCATGCTTGACATAACAGCGTAGGTGAATAAACTTACTTAGATAGTAAACATCTAACGGGGTTTAGGTATTTATTTGTCTTTAGGTATTTAGGTATTTTAGGCATTTAGGCATTTGATTTATTATGGGAGGTATTATGAAAAAGATATTATTGGTAGTTCTGGCTCTGATTCTTATTTCATGTAGCCAGAAAAAGAGCGCACAGGATTATTTTAACAAAGGCGTTCAATTGATTGAAAAAGGTGAAATCGATAAATCGATTGAATGTTATCAACAGGGTTTAAAACTGGAACCGAAGTCAGCAGTAGGCAATAATTTACTTGGTATGGCTTATCGATCAAAATTCAACCAGACTGGTGATTCTGAGTGGAAGAAAAAGGAGATTGCCAGTTTTGAAGCAGCACTCGAAATTAACCCTGATTATATGAATGCTTTAGTAAATCTTGGGACAACGTATTACTACTCGGGCGAGAAGAAGAAGGCAGTACCTTATTTTAAGCATGCACTTGAAGTTTATCCAGAGCATCCAGAAGCAGAACAGATTAAGAAAATGATTGCCGAGGTCGAAGAATAGGATTTTTGGTATTTAGGATTTTAGGCATTTAGGAATTTAGGCATTTGATTTATTATGGGAGGTATTATGAAGCATAAAATATTTACATTATTAACAGGCAGTCTTTTAATAATACTTTTCACAATGACTGCATGTACACAGGATGATGGTAATGCATCTATTACAGAGCATGGTCTTTCAATTAATCATACCTGCACAGAACTTTCTCAAATCCCTGTGGAAAGGATCGATTCTGTGCAGACGAATATCAAATTGCATTATGCACATACATCGCACGGTGGACAGTTAACAACTGGCCTTAATAGAATCGAGAGTTCAAATTCAGCTTATAATATTGCCATAGGAAGCAGTTACTTGCCAGATGAATCAGGTGCTTTTTGTATATTCGATGGGCAGGAAAGCGTAACCTATATAACTCCTGATTTATACTGGCGGACTGCAGAAGGCATGAATTACACGCGAGATGTACTTAATAATAATTCTAATATCAATGTTTCCATGTGGTCATGGTGTTGTCAGTTGAACAGCTATTCTGAGGAACAAGTACAAGCCTATCTTGATTCAATGACTGTACTTGAAACAGAATATCCAGATGTAGTGTTTATTTATATGACCTGTAATGCCCAGGGAACAGGTGCTGAGGGTTATAACCGTTATCTGCGGAATGAACAGATACGTGAGTATTGCAGTGAAAATGAAAAAGTTTTATTTGACTTTGCTGACTTAGATGCCTGGTGGTATAATTCAAATACTGAAGAGTGGGACCAAGACACCTACGATTACAACGGTCATACTGTACCAGTGGAACACTCTCAGTTTAATGGAAATGAAGCAGGCCATACCACTTATGAAAGTTGTGAGCAGAAAGGACGTGCTGTATGGTGGATGATGGCTTTACTTGCAGGTTGGGAAAGCCCTTGATAGTATACCCGTGCGTACTAAAAAGCATTGACATAACAGCTTAGTTGGATAAAATGGTATAATGGTTAAAGGTTTTAGGTTAGTTCTACTGGGACTTTTAATTTGGCAAAACAGGGTAGTTCGTTAATCGAGAAGGGGAAATAGATAAATTAGGTAGGAGGTAGACCTTGGAGGATTCTCTTTTTAGTTTATTTTCAGTCAGGTATTCAGAGAAAACAAGATGATGTGGTTAGTTCCAGCTATCTCTATTGACTGCGGTTTCAAGATAGCAGTAACTTTAATCCTTTTCCTTAGAGCCATAGAGACCAGGCAGAAGGTTATCTTCTGGTGGGCAATGGGCTGGCTGTTCTTCGGACTTCATGCAGCAGTGGAACTAATTATCCTCGAAACCAATTATGAGCCACTCTGGTTTATCCGCCATTCAGTCTATGTATTTACCGCCTTAGCATTTTTAGAAAGTATTGGTTATATGCGGCACCGGGTTTCAAAAACCTGGCACTTAAGCATTGCCGCAGTAGGCCTTGGTGCAGTAATAACTTCCTTTCTCGGGGTATTTGTGATTAAAGAGTGGTACATAGCAGTTGTACCGGCGTCATTTTTTAATGGCATGGGTTTTATAGTCTGTGCTTTTTATTTTTTTAAGTTTACTAAAGAAAGGAGACAACTAGCTCAGTGGCTGATATTCTTTGGGTTTCTCTTAAACGGAATTCATAATCTGGACTATCCATTTCTTCGGCCAGTAGCCTGGTTTGCTCCTATTGGTTTTAGTTTAGGAGTTGTTTTCTCTGCAATTTTTGCTGTCGGTTTGATTATAATGGCTACTGAGGAGTTAAAAAGACAAAAAGAGGAGAGTCAGAAAAGAGCTGAAGAACTTTCTGTTCTCAATACCATTGCCAGAGTTATTAGCCAATCCCTTGATTTGCAGAAAATTTTGAATAATGTTCTGGATAAGGTCTTAGAAGTACTAAGGATAAAGAGTGGTGGTGTATTGCTTTTAGATAAACATGCAAGAAAACTATCCCTTGCTGCTGCTCGAGGATTATCTGAGGAATTTATACAAAAGGTGAAGAATGTAAAATTAGACAAGAAGACTTTTATCGGCAAAATAGCCCATACAGGAAAGGTGATGGTAAGTCTGGATATTTCAGAAGAATCTACAGGTTTAGAAGCCGTTTTAAAAAAAGAAGGCATTCGTTCCTTTATTGGTGTTCCCTTGAAGTCTAAGGACAAGGTTTTAGGAATAATGGGTATTGTTAATCATAAGAGTCGTCAATTTAATCCAGAAGAAATTCAATTGCTTACCTCTATAGGTAGTACAGTAGGTGTAGCTATTGAGAATATCCAGTTGTATGAAGAGTCATCCCGTCTGGCAATTATTGATGGCGTTACTGAAGTGTTTAACCATCGCTACTTTTATAACAGGTTGAATGTAGAACTCAAAAGGGCAGAACGGTACTCACGTCCTTTATCTCTGATTATGCTTGATATAGATACCTTTAAAAAATATAATGATGCTTATGGTCATCTTGAAGGTGATAAGGCATTAAAGAAGGTTGCAGACATCCTGAAACAGGATATCCGGCAGGTAGATATGGTCAGCAGGTATGGTGGTGAAGAGTTTACTGTTCTGTTACCTGAAACAGACTTAACTGAGGCACAAAAAGTAGCCGAGAGGATGAGAGCGGCGATTGAAAAATATAAATTTAGTCCGAAAAGAAGCAAGTCCGAAATCAATTTAACCATAAGTGTTGGAGTGGCAGTTTATCAATCGGGTTTTTCTGCGGAAGAATTAGTTAAAAGAGCGGATCAGGTTCTATATCAAGCCAAAAGAGAGGGCAAGAATAAAGTCTGTATCTCTGTTTAATTAGGTGAAGTATATAATACAAAGAGTAGTTGACATTTAATTATTTATTATATATAATAATATTGAGATTAATTATATTTGAAAATGAAGGAGGTGTATAATGAAAAGATCTCAAGGGTTATGTAAAGACACTCAGGGGCATCTGAACAAAACAAAAGAGAAAAAAGGGAAAGTTCTTCCTTTTTTAATATGCTGCCTGGGTATTTTTCTGGTTCTGGTTTCTGGTGTTTTAAATGGTGCTACCTATACAGTGATAAGAACAGCGCCTGACGACAATAACCCAGGGAGTCTCAGATGGGCAATGAATTCAGCCAATCTTATTACCCCGGGTATGCCCGATACTATAGACTTTAATATCCCGGGTGCTGGTCCCCATACTATTTTTCCTGATTCCCAGCTTCCAGTGCTCTGGGACCCAACTGGGGTATTTATTGATGGATTAACGCAAGCTGGCTCATCTGCTGGAAGTAATCCTCCATCAACCGCAAATCTTATGGTTATAATCAATGGCATAAATGCCGGTGCATCACATGGATTCTGGATAGTGACTCCTTTTAACACAATTCAGGGATTAGTCATAAACAATTTTGAACAAGATGGAATCCGTATTCAAGGTGTTGATGCTGGCACGTTTAATAATTATATTTACTGTAACTTTGTTGGAACAGATCAAACAGGGACTGTTGATCAGGGTAATGGTACGAATACAGCGATGTTCTGGGCAGGTGTATATATAATAGTTACACCAGAATATGTAGGTTTTGCATATGACAATCTTGTCGAGCGAAATCTTATATTGGGGAATTACGCTGAGGGAGTTGGTATTGCCAGTTGCCCTCCAGGCGATGTTTATATGAATGTGGTTTTGCTAAACTATATTGGTACTGATATTACTGGAACCGTTGATTTAGGTAATGACCATTGTGGTGTATACATTGGTGAAGGTGCTCATGATAATGCAGTAGATAGCAATTTGATCTGTGGGAATGATTATGAGGGTGTTTGTGTGGTAGGTTATGCAGAAGCTGGAATATACACCAATGGGAATATTATTATATATAATAATATTGGTCTCGATATTAATTTAGCACCTTTGGGTAATACAATGGATGGTGTAAGTATTGGACAGTATGGTAATTTGTATCAGGGCGGTTATGCGGAATATAACATGATCGACAGTAATACTATCGCTTATAATGGAAATAATGGTGTTACAATATGGGAACACTCTAATAACACAACAAATGCGGATTACAATACAATTACCAGGAATTCTATTTATGACAATGTATGGTTGGGCATAGATTTAGGTGATGATGGTGTTACTCCAAACGATCCAGGGGATCCTGATCCTGGTGCAAATCAGGAACTCAATTTCCCGGTGATAACAGGTGCCCATTATTATTCTGGGCCGACATTGATTACCGGCACGATAGATGTAGATACAGATCCCACACAGGCGACAATTGAAGTCTTTTGGGCAAGACCAGATCCATCAGGGTACGGAGAAGGAGCCCTGTATCTGGGTTCCACTACACCTGATGCAGCTGGCAATTGGAATATTACAGTTACAGGGCTTGTTATTGGTGATACTGTAACAGCCACAACAACAGATATGAATATGAACACGTCTGAATTCAGTCAGAATAATAGCGTGATTCTGGGAATTGAAGAAGGAGGGTCTTCAGGAAATCCTGCAGGATATATACTTAATCAAAATACTCCAAATCCTTTTTCTAATTTGACCACGATCGTATTTGCATTGCCAAAAACAGGCCATGTGAGTCTCAAGATATATGATGTATCGGGAAAACTCGTAAAGACCTTAGCTGACGGATTATACAGTCCCTCAGATTATACAGCTTATTGGAATGGCAGAGACGAGAACGGATGCAAGGTTTGTTCTGGAGTTTATTTCTATATATTGGAAACAGAAGATTTTAGTGCTACAAAGAAACTGATATTAACAAAATAAAAATCAATACATTATAAAAGGGGAGGATCTAAAACGAGGTCCTTCCCTTTTATGCTTATCGGTTAAGGAAAGGTAAAATTGGATCTTAAAGATTTCAGAGCAGTTATTTTTGATTTATTCCATACGTTGACGTCTTTAGAATCGACCAGAGCTCCAGGTAAAGGTACAAGCGAAATTTTAGGCGTGTCGCGGAAATCCTGGTATGAACAATTGCTATTATATTCTGAGGATCGACTCAGAGGGAAAATAAGAGATCCTTTAGAAATTATTGGAAAAATGGCGCGTGCAATCAATCCTGATATTCCTGATGAAATAATTAAACAAGCAGTAAATAACCGCATTAAAAGGTTCAAGTATGCCCTGGAACATATAGATCCAAGTACTATTATTACACTGGCGAGGTTAAGGACATTGGATAAATTAGTCGGCCTTGTCAGTAACAGCGATTCAGCTGAGATAGCTGGATGGAAGAATTCGCCCATAAAAAAATATTTTGAC
>JAGMEL010000246.1 GCA_023128195.1 Caldifarciminota bacterium
TTCCGATTCGATCCATTAATTCTTATTATTACAGGTATTGCATACCGGGCAGTTATTGCAGCTGCTCTGTTATCAATTTTTTTGATTATTGGCACACTTGTTTTTGGCAGATTTTTCTGCGGCTTTATCTGTCCTCTTGGAACAATAATTGACATTTTTGATTCAATTATATCCCACACCCGTCCTGTCATCAAAATTCCTTCATTCAAAAACGGCAAATACTTAATTCTTCTATTTCTTGTAATCTCAGCCTTTCTTGGCAGTTCTTTTATCCACTTTTTTGACCCTCTTGTCATATTTGAGCGCTCACTAACCCTGTTGTTATATCCGGTTCTCAGTTATTTCGTCGGTCTGTTTGCACTTATCCAAAATGCAGTATTCACAGAGACGTTTATCGCCCTCATCTGTTTCATAGCAATTCTCGGCTTAGGTTTTATTACTCCGAGATTCTGGTGTCGTAATCTGTGCCCCCTGGGTGGTCTCCTTGCTTTTTTGTCTAAATTCTCAGTATTCAAATTTACATTTTGTGATAATTGCACAAAATGTAAAATCTGTGAAGATATCTGTCCTACAAGAGCAATAGATTCTGAAACACAAAAAATCGATTCAGCCGAGTGTATTAATTGTCTCCGCTGTCAATATGAATGTCCCCAGACTGCAATTAAGTATAGAATAAATTTATCAATTGTTCCTTTTGATATAAAGAAAAGACAATTCATTACTACACTTGGCGCGAGCCTTGTTGCAGTTCCTCTTGTAAAAAGCCTGATCCATCGAAAACTTGAAGGCCGGCTCATCAGACCACCCGGTTCAATCCCTGAGAAAGATTTTTTAAATGTCTGCGTTCACTGTGGAATGTGCATGAAGATCTGTCCTACAAATGGGCTCCAGCCCTGTATATTGGAAGCAGGTATCAACGGATTATGGACGCCAAAACTCGTTCCAAGAATTGGCGGCTGTGAAAAGAACTGTAATAAGTGTGGTCAGATATGTCCTACATCAGCAATTAGAAAATTATCGCTCGAGGAAAAATCTTATGCGAAAATAGGCACTGCGGTTATTGACCGTTCAAAATGCATTGCCTGGGAACAGGACAAGGTTTGTCTTATATGTGATGAGATATGTCCTTACAATGCGATAAGTTCACTAAATGAAACAATTCGCGAGACTACACTTCTCAGGCCCTTTGTTGACGACCGAATCTGCACGGGTTGTGGGCTTTGTGAATCGCGCTGTCCAATCGAGGGCCCGGCAGCAATTCAAGTATTTTCAATCGGCGAAGAGAGAATAACAAAAGGTTCTTATATAACAGATGAGAAAACCAAACTTCGTGAAAGCGAAGAAAAATTAGAAGATATCCCTTCAGGATTTATAATAGAAGAGTAATTGATACCGCTTTTATTATTCCTTGTTAATATCGCCCAAAAGCAGATTAATGAACAACCTATAATTTTCGATGGTATTTCAGATATCTATGCCTCGGAATTCATTTTTATATCAACGCATTATGGTATTTATACATTCGACCGTAATTCAGAGAACTGGAGTCGAATAACCCAGGCAAATGGTTTGCCCGACAATAAAATAGACATCATTGGTCTTAATGAAGGCATACTCTGGGTTGCCACACCCCAAGGTCTTGCCTCAGCAGACGTCAGACTAAACGACTGGCAAACGTATGACCTGCCAGGCAGAATACAAGGACTGGTATTTGATGATGAATATGTCTGGGTGGGTGGTGATTTTGGATTAAAACGCTTTGATAAATATGTGGAAACATGGGAAGATATCACCACCATGAAAATCAATCACATGTTCTCTGAAAAAAATTTCATTTGGTTTGCTACAGACTCTGGTGTACTGAGATATAACCGCGAATTCGAAAAGATCGAACAAGTCCCTGCTGCGCCCAAGTATCCCTTTTCTTATATTATTAATACACCAGGGATAATCTGGTTTCTTTCACAAAACCAATTTGTGGCTTACAGAAAGATTTCTGAGTACTGGTCAACACATAATAGTTTGGAAATTAATAGCTATTCCAATATAGGAGATTCTCTCTTTGTAGCAAGTAAAGGAAATGTTTATCTTTATAAACCAGAAGCAGACAACTGGGTTCTTTTCAGAGATATTGAGGGTTTACAAAACGTGAACGGAGTTTTTATAAGCGGGCGAGAAATCCTGTTTGCCACAGATAATGGTTTGCTTATATATAATTATATTGAAAGAAGCAGAAAATTTTATAATCGTAGTGCTGGGCTGGAAACTGATTCTCTTATCAGTGCTTATCAGGAAACTAAATATATTTTCGTTATTAGCCAGTACAGCATTCAATACTTAGATAAAGAAACAGGCATCTGGAAAATAGAAGAGCTGAAACCTCCGGGAAAGAAAAGAAAAAAAATCTTCTACATTGATGAAGCAGGCGGTCATGCCAGGTTCGTGAAGGACGTTGATATAAAGCTGCAGGGCAGGGCATACTATTCAGAATCGCGTACAATATCAGACTCCACTACAACAAGAAGCGATTATGAAAATATTAATCTGAAGCTTATTGGTCAACACAGCAGCAATAGACTATTATCCATGTATTATGATGATACAGATAAAGATCAGATAATGTACGGATTTGGTTACCGGGGTCTGACCAATGATTTTTTATACAGATGTAATGCAGGATTCTTAGAATCAGAATATTATGAATTTGATTTAATCCCCCGATTTTCCACGTTTAGCGGCAATGCTAAATTGAGATATAGGGCACACAGTATAGACCTGCAAGGAGGTCAGTTAAAATCCACATTGAGAAATGATTTCTTCACAGGAAAATCAATTGAAAAAGAAGTCTTGCTCCCTGATATTAATTACAGTAAAAACATCTTTTACTACATCTATTCAGCACCACAAATGATAACAAAAGGAATAGATACAATTTTCCTGGATGATCAAAATTCTGCAACCAATACAATAGATACGAGAATCGATTATACCATAGCAGGCATTACCGGTGATTTTGATCCTTTGATAAATGGAATAGATTATTATATTGATTATAGTAGAGGCATTATCCATTTTTTCAATCTGAGAAATAATTCTGATATCATTATCTTGTTAATAAATAGTGAGGAAATTATTATCCAATCTGATTTAATTAAAGGCAATGCACTTGAGAATATATATTTCATTGGTCCTGATATTATTCCTAATTCATTATCTCTGGTAATAACTGATACACTCGGACAAATCTATTCATTGAATGACTTTGGCCTTGATAATAATGGCGACAATCAGGTGGATGCAGAATTTATTAATCACGATTTGGGGTTTTTATCCTTTCCACAGGCAAGACCATTTCCTGACCAGGTCTATGATGACACGCTTCATATTTTCACTATGGATATTCAGTTCGCTTCTCAATCAGTATTCTATTACCTCTTTTTTAAACCAATTCGTAAAATGAGCGAAAAAGTGTATGTGGATGGAGAATTAATGACAAGAGGACCTGATTACATTGTCGACTACACTTCAGGAATTCTTCTGTTTTTGAATGAAGATATAATTTCTGATTTCAGCGAAATTGAAGTGCAATATTCATCTGTTGAAAGAGACAGAAAAGACATATTTTATTCAGCTCAACCGAATATCAGCATTGGAGAACATATCAATATTGCCCCTGGTTTTTCAGTAGTTGACGAGGAAAAAATTGCCCATGTCTCTGCGAAAATGCAAGCCGGTTCAAGCAATGAAAAAAGTATTAAATTCATTCCTCAAGCAGCAATAAATGATCAAAAGGCATGGGCGCATAACTATTCACTTATTGCCAATTACAAGATTCTCAGTATTAAGACTGAATATTGCGGTTTTTCTGATGATTTTGAATCCTTTGGTGCAAATGAGAAAAAGTACGGCACATTACAGCATGGAGCCACTGCTTCTGCAAGTATTGAACCGTTTTCCTACGTGAGATTGGATGGTCAGTTTAAAAGAGAATATCAGATCGATTCTCTTAACGAACAAAAAATTGCACAATACTCTCAGGGTAAGATTAATTATCTGAATCCAGGATTTATTAACGGTTACATTTTTCTGGGCAAAGACGATCTTCCAGATTATGAAAAGAAAAGAATTCGGGTCAGTGCAAAATATAATTTCCAAATCTTAAAATCGTCTATAAAACTCAATTCGATTATCCGCAATATAAACGTAAAATATTCAGAGAACAACAAAAGCAGGATAATGGAATATGTTATTAACGCCAATTTTTCTCTGTCATTTCCCTTGCAAGGTAACATCTATTTCCGCAATAATAACTCCTATGATAATGATCTCAAACAAAAAAATGAACAAGAGATCCGCGGTACACTGAACATAGACGTCATACCAGGCATTTATTATACTGGAAATTATAACCTGAAAGCCACCAGCTTCTACCTGGATATGCTACAAGATATCACGCTACAGAACTATTTTTATAACAATCTGAACATTGCACCAGGTCGTTGGTTACGACGTCTGTCCCTCATCAATTTCTCGATTGGGATAGGAAATAATTTTGAAGAGTATATTAGAAACCTCCCGGCATCCTATAAAAAACCATATGTAATCTTCAATCCATTGGACAACGGCACTCTCTCGAGTATTAACAATATGAATAACTATTACATAACAGTGCAATTCACACCCTTTTCCAATATTCTCATATGGGGCAAACATTCTTTAAGCAAAACTGGTATTGCATATTATGAAATGCCGGATCTGAAACCAATATTAAAGGATGAAATACGGATTGAATACGAACCAGGTAATTTAGGATTCTTTATAACTTCGTGGGAACGTAGAACTACTGAGACCTATCCGCTTTACACTGTTCAGAATGTCTATTTCGAATGGAGTAAACCCTGGACTGCTCTACTGCGCACAAAACTCACGACAAACTACCGGTTAAATCAATATGACTATACCTCAACATCTATTAATGACTCAGAAATGAGAACCACTCTTGAAACCCTCGTAAGATTCGGTTCAAAATCATTTATCACATTAAATCTGGGTGGTACCAGGAAGAAAAATTCCTTGAATGAAATTGATTATTCAATCATACCCGGTGCCGGATTAAACCTGAACTTAATTAGATTTCTATACCTTCAATTTGATTATGAATCGACATTTGTACTCGATGGTTCAGCTACCCATATTGTATCGGCAAAAATAACCGGACAGTTTTAATATTGACATTAGGTCATTTTAGACTAAATTTAAATATTATGATTATTAAACGTGCTCATGAAGTTTTTGAAGAAATACCGTCGCTTGAAGGCACAAAAGCATGCACTGTACGCTGGCTCATTGCTGAAAAAGATGGGGCAAAACATTATGCAATGCGACTCTTTGAATTACAACCCGGTGGAATCATACCTCTACACGCTCACGAAGACAAAGAACATGAAATCTTTATTGTACAAGGTAATGGAGTATTAAATGATGGAAAGAAGAAT